>NZ_AP025295.1:300000-379741 GCF_036492425.1 Persicobacter psychrovividus | reverse complement strand
CATGATGAAAAAGGCAGACAATAGGATATTTATCAAACCATTACCCATAACTCACCTTACCTACTAAAATGCTTAAGCTCAATAACCTTAACATCAGGGTAGTATTTGCAATCACGCTTTTGCTTATCCTGCTCGTCAACTGCGCAGTTATTTCTTTCACCACCCACTACTCCAAAGCGTACAGCGAGCAAATCAACACTTCCGGTCAAAATAGGATGCTATCACAACGAATCGCCTTATTCTTAAACCTATTGGTTCAAGGCGATGCGAGCGCTGCAAATCAGGCTGAAAAATCTATCCTGATGCATGAAAATAACCTCAAGCGCTTAGAGGAAGATTTAGTAAGCAGGGAAATTGATTTAAGCGCCCCACTTTGGCAGAATCTCGGCCGTGTAAAATACAGCTGGGCACCTTTCAGCAGAGCAGCACTAAGAATCCTTGAAGCCCCTTCAGCAAATACGGCAAAGGAAGACCTTGCTTATGTGAATGAACATGCGGGAGAAATGTTAAAGATCAATCATGCTCTGGTAATGACATATGTCGCCGAAGCCAAAAACATTGAGGATGCTATTGCCAACTTTTACCTGCTCTATTTTGCATTTCTGACAGCCGCATGCATTGCATTCTGGTATTTCTTCCACACCAAAATATTTGGCGCAATAAATGAAATGAGTGTCCTTATTGGTAAAATTGCCAACGGGGCTTATCAAGAAAGGCTTCAGCTTACGGGGGGCGCTGAACTGAGAACGCTCGCTCAAAACATGAACAAACTGCTGAACAAAATTGAAGGTGCTAAAACTTATATTTCCGCTTTAGGGCAGGGAAATTATACCTACCAACACAATTTTAAGGAAGACGATGAGCTGTTTATTGCACTGAATGAAACAAGAAACATTCTACATGATGAAAAGAAAGCCTCACAGCAGAGGGAATGGGGAAATAAAGGCATGGCCATTTTTGCGGATATTCTTCGACAACAGGGCGTATCGCTGAATGAACTGTGTAAAAATATCATCAAACAATTAACGGACTATGTACAGTACTCGCAGGGAGCGATTTTCCTAAAGGACAAATCCACCGAAACCTTGATTATGGAGAGTTGCTATGCCTATCAGCGGGAGAAATTTCTGGAAAAAGAAATCCTGTTAGGTGAAGGACTGATTTCAGAAGTATATCTCGAAAACAAGCATTTGTACCTCACTGAGCTTCCGGAACAATACCTGATGATCAAAACTGGATTGGGTGAAACACAGGCACAGTCCGTACTGATGGTTCCACTGGCAAACGATCAAGAGGTGATTGGCGTCCTGGAACTTGCTGGCTTGAAAAAACTGGAAGACTTTGAAATTGACTTTATACTCAAAATCTGTGAAACGATTGGCACCACCATCCATACCAACAGAATGAATGAGCAGAATGTAAAATTGCTCCGCGAAGCAGAGGCCATGGCAGAACAGATGAGGTCTACGGAAGAAGAACTAAGACAGAACATGGAGGAACTTCAGGCAACCCAAGAAACAATTGTCAGGCAGCACAGTAAAAATAATCTAAACCGGCAAATAAAATGATCCGATCCTGCGGTATTCCTGAATAAAGTACACTAATAAAAGCGAACATCGTTGTACTTTAAACAGAAACTATCATGGGAAATTTAAAAAATATATTCGCGCTAACAGCATTCATGTTGTGTTCGATCTTCGCATTTGCAAATACTAAAGGCAAGAGCGAAGTATTTATCACCGAAAATGAAAAGCAGGTGGAGATTTACACCAACTCATTGAGGTTTATTGACGATATGGTAGTCGGGGAAGTGAAAGGAATGGGCTGGTTTGTAAGCCCTATAGAAGAAGTTGAACAAAAAAATCTCGATAAGGCGTGGGCTATCTACCTAAGAGAAGAAGAAAAAGCCTGGAATGGCGATCAGAATGCTCAAGAGTGGATGGATGAGCAAGCCAAAGCCCTCTCTATTTATTTATGGGATGAAGAAGATATTAAGTAATTCGGGCCATATCACTGGTAAATACTAAAAAGCACCTCTTACGAGGTGCTTTTTTTGGCAAAAAGAATTAAGTTTGTTATCAAAAAAATTCATAAAATAATGCGATACCTACTTATTCTATTAAGTTGTTGCTTAATAATAGCCTGTTCCTCTCCACAAAAGGCGAATAATCCTCAAAAGGAGCAATATGATGTGAAAGCACATTATGATAAATCAACCCACTATATCACCATGCGGGATGGGGTGAAGCTATTCACAACGGTCTATAGTCCAAAAGACAAAAGCCAGAAATACCCCATTATGATGTACAGGACCTGTTATTCGTCGGCGCCCTATGGCAAAGATAAATACAAGGGAAAATTAGGCCCATCAACAACCATGATGAAAGAAGGTTATATATTCGTTTATCAGGACGTTAGGGGTCGATATATGAGTGAAGGCACTTTTGATAACATGCGCCCAATCGTAGAACACACCGACTCCACCGCAACAGATGAATCTACTGATACATTTGACACCATCGACTGGTTGGTGAAAAATGTGGAAAATAATAATGGTAAAGTAGGACAATGGGGAATTTCCTATCCTGGTCACTACACCACCACTGGTGCAATCAGCAACCACCCTGCCCTCAAGGCATCAAGCCCTCAGGCCTGTATCGCCGATTTCTATTTCGATGACTTCCACCACCGTGGGGCTTATACACTTTCTTATTTCAGAGCAACTCCTGTGTTTGGTTACCAAAAAACTGACACTACCACTAAAGCCTGGTACGCGCCACATATGGTCGATTTAGGAACGCCTGACATGTATGACTTTTTCTTGAAAATGGGTCCGCTAAAAAATGCGAGTAAATACTATGGAAAAGATAATTTCTTCTGGCAACAACTTGTCGAGCACCCTGATTACGACGAATTCTGGCAAAGCAGAAATATCTTGCCGCACCTGAAAAACATCTCTGCCAACATGATGGTCGTTGGAGGTTTGTTCGATGCAGAAGATCTTTACGGCCCTATCCACACCTATAAAACGATCGAAAAAAATAACCCCAACACTTACAATACAATCGTGTTGGGACCATGGTCTCATGGCGACTGGTCAAGAAGAAAAGAGAACCAAATGGTGGGGAACCTTTCGTATGGTGCAGTCAATATTTATTATCAGGATTCTATTGAGGCGCCTTTCTTCCACCACTTTTTGAAAGAAGACGGTGGCAAAAACAGCGGACTGCCTGAGGCTTATGTTTATGACACAGGAAGTAAAGATTGGCATAAATTTCAGCAATGGCCCCCAAAAAATGCCCTGGAAAAAACGTTTTACCTGAAGCAAGGTGGTTGCCTGGACAGCGAACAGCCTAAATCAGCTAAAGGTTTCGATAGCTATATTTCTGATCCTGCTAAACCTGTTCCTTATTCTGAGCGCATGAAAGTTTCTTTCACGCCAAGAGAATATATGAGTGATGACCAACGATTTGCAAGCCGACGACCTGATGTAATGGTATATGAGACCCCTGTACTCACAGAAGATTTAACGATGGCAGGAGATTTACTCGCCAAACTCAAAGTATCAACCTCAGGTACTGACAGTGACTGGATCGTAAAATTAATTGACGTTTATCCAGACAGTACAAAAAATGACGAGTTTACACCTGAAAGAATCAAACTTGCTGGTTATCAGCAAATGGTTCGTTCGGAGATTATGCGTGGCAGATATCGTGAAAGCTTCTCCAAGCCTGTACCCTTTACCCCGAATAAAATCACAGCTATTGACTTACCTCTTCAGGATGTCATGCATACTTTCAAAAAGGGCCATAAGGTAATGATTCAGGTTCAAAGTTCCTGGTTCCCGCTATTTGACCTGAACCCTCAAAAGTTTGTTAAGAACATTTATAAGGCTGATGAGTCTGATTTCATCAAAGCAGAACAACATATTTACCACAATAAAAATCACGCTTCGTCGATCACCTTCAAAGCACTATAAATAAAAAAGGGAGCCCGCCATGGGTTCCCTTTTTTTTCAGTAAATAAAGCTGATATTCTCTTGACCTATTTGATATTTAAAGCAAAATTCCTCCTCAGGAAATTCCGCTAAATCAGATTCTTGAAACTCTGCGGTATGCAGGATTTTCTTTCCGCAATTGGGACATTGCACATGCTTGATAAATCGGAACTCTTCCCAAGCTTTACAACTGCTACAGTGGCAGGATTTCAGCTTCTCACCATTCTCCCGATACAGGGTTTTGGTCTTTAGGTCGTAAATCATTAATCTTTCTTTTGGCTTCTATTAAAATAACAAAATCCAAAGTAAATTGCTTCTACAAGCCCTTATTTTTCAGCATTATAACTAACATTTCATCCTATTTTCAATTTATTCTTAAACATTAATCAGGTTTGTTGACCAATAGATTGATACTCAGTTTTTCCTTCAGAACTGCTGGCTTAAATGGCTTTGTCATGAAGTCATTCATTCCGATAGAAAAGACCCGAGCTCGAACATCTGAAAGTGCATCGGCAGTCAGGGCAATTATAGGAGTTACCTGATCAAAAACCCGAATACAGATGGTCGCTTCGTAACCATCCATCACAGGCATACTCAGGTCCATGAAAATTAAATCATAATCATTTTCCTGCGCCATATCCACCGCAATGGCCCCATTTTCAGCAACATCAACCTTCGCTTTCCATTTATCCAGCAGGTGTTTTGCCACGCGAATATTCATCGGATTGTCATCTACCAATAGAATACGCACACCTTCAATCTGCTTTTCATCAAAAATCTCCTTGATCTTCTGATTTTCAAAATCCTTATCATCAACCCTATCCATTTTCAGGCAGAAATAAAAGGTGGAACCGACAGATTCTTCACTCTTCAGTTTAATCTCCCCACCCAGCAGTTCTATTAATTTGCGGGTAATGGTTAAGCCCAAGCCAGTACCCCCGTATTTTCGGGTCGTTTTATTATCGGCCTGAGAGAACGAGTCAAATATTTTTTCGAACTTTTCCTTAGAAATACCAATTCCAGTATCCTCAAACTCAAAGAGAATGTGATAACAAGTCTCCTCCTCGCTCAGCAAACTCATTTTCAATTTAATGCCGCCCTGGTCAGTGAACTTGATCGCATTCCCCAAAAGGTTATTAAAGATTTGAGATAACCTCGTCGGGTCACCCATCACGCGTTTTGGAAGATGAGGATCCATCTCTACCTTCGCATATATTCCCTTATCGGCAGCACGGAGATTCATCACCTGAATAACCTCTCGACCCAAATCATGTAAATCAAATCCGATATGCTCCAGCTCAATTTTCTTGGCTTCAATTTTATTAAAATCTAAAATATCATTGACCAACGACAACAGATTGTTTGCCGAAAAATTCAATGAATTCAGATAATCCAACTGATGAGGCTGAGGGTTTTCCTGAAGCAGGAAATTAGAAAAACCGATCACGGCATTTAATGGGGTTCGAATTTCATGACTCATGGTCGCTAAAAACTGCGTCTGTGCCTCATTCGCCTGTTCAGCAAATTTTTTCGCCTGCTGAAGTGCTATTTCCGAACGCTTAAGCTCTGAAATATCTGCACTTGAGCCCACGATACGCACCACATGCCCCTCTTTATTGGTAATTCCAATGGTTCGCATCAGAAGGTACACATCGCCGCCTTTGGCATGCGTAAATTGATGTATGGCTTCACATTTTGATAAATGACCATTTTTCAACTTCAAAATACTTCTGAAAAAACTAAAGCGATTTTTGAACGACAACAAATTTAGTTCCTCAGGGCTGGAAACACTGTTCCCCAACATTTCTATACCCAACATCAGCTTCAGGCGATCACTCAAGAACAGTCGGCCAGTATCGAGGTCCCAATCCCAAAAACCATCATTAGAGGCTGTCAATACCAATTCAAGCTGTTCACGGGAACGCGTGGAAGCATTCTCCGCTCGCATAAGATCAGTGATATCACTACCGTAACCAATCATATATTCCAGTTCGCCCTCCTTATCATAAACAGGTAACATCCGGCGTAAAATGGCTTCGCGAATACTTCGATCCTCATGATATTTGATGTCCTTGATCTCTGCCACCTGTCGGGAATTCTTTATCCTATTGAATAAGTCCCTCCGCGCATTGGCCATATCGTAAGGCGTATTTTTCAAATCACAATAGTCATAATCTGTTTTGCCGATGATCCACTCCCGAATTTGCCGATTTTTAATTGCCTGCGGATTAACGAACAGATATTCATGGCGCTTATTAAACACCACCAAATCCGACGGAATATGATTAAAGATATCTTCAAAGAAATTCCGTTGAACCACCAGGCTATTTTCCAGTTTTTTAAGCTCGGTAATATCATTGGCATAAACGGTAATCAGATGGGGGTGCGTGTGCCTGAAAAAAGACAAAGAATAGACTTTATCCTCGGTACGCACCTGAAACCGCACTTCGGTTGCCCCTTTAAGTATTTTTCGGATCGCTTGTTGCCAGCTGGTCACCACTTGCCCGCCACTAATCATTCCATAAAAAGTCAGTAAATGGTCTGAAGCGGGATTGGTGTACAGCAAAGTACACTGTTCGTCGATCACTAAAATTGGATTGGGGGAATTATCCATCAACTTGGACTGCTGAATAACCCTTTTCTGAGTTTCTGTTAATTGATATTTCTGATGCTGCAAACTTAAATTTGCCCCAATCAGTGCAATAACCATGTTTAAGCGATCGTCATCCAATAAATTAACCCCTTCGGTATTGAGCACGGTAATTCCCCCCGCTATTTGTGTATTGACATGAACAGGCAAAATGGCTGCATTGGGTAATTTAGAAGGCTTTTTACTGTTGGTCCAGATCATGTAATTAATCTCTGCTACCATATTTTCTTCAGAAATACAGTTATTGTCATAATAAAAGAATGACTCCAATCGAAAATAGGGCTGGGACAGTAAATGAATTCCGACCAACTGCAAATAAGGAAAGAGCTTCGGGAAACCCTCTGCAATATGCGTTGCCAGGGCTTCTTTATCTCCACACTTTTGCAGGCTTTCTATGAATTGACTAATTGGGTTCTGCATTAATTTTTATTGACCATCAAAAATATAAATACTTACAGGCAAGGTTTCGGGACAGATACCTTTAAAAAGAATTACGAAAGTATTTTGGGGGTACTTATGGCAAAAGATTTAATAATCATAAAAATAGCACATGATGATGTATTGACTTTAAATGAATCAGATAGGCATTGATCATGACCGATTCCCGTTTATCCATAAATCAGGAATTCGCCTCCTGCCCCCCTCACCGTTCCTTACACAATCGACTATTTTTTCTTCCGTACCAATGAAAAAACAACGGTCAAACGATGATGGAAATTTTTATAAATGGTGCAGGGGTTGCTGGTTTAGCCTTAAATAAACTGATACAAAAAAACAGTGCTACCCATCGTGCCATGATCTTTGAAAAAAACAGCCAGTTATCCACTAACGGCTTTGGTTTTGTGCTTATGCCCAATGGATATAGTGCTTTAAAGAAAATCGTGGGTGCTGATATCGTACGAGAAAACTTACACCCTTTGAAATATTACATGAACTATAATTTCGAGGGTAAATTACAAAGTAAAAATACACTGACGAATTGTTACGGCATCTACAGAAATCAGCTTTTAAATATGCTGATGGAAAAGGAGGCATCGATCAAATGGAATTCCTCCTTAGAAATCTCCGAACAGCATGAAGTAACCTGTAATGGTCAGGCTATAAATGCTGATTTGGTTATTGGTGCTGATGGTATCAATTCTCCGACACGGCGAAAGCTTTTCCCCAACCACCAGGCAAAGAATGACCGTTGCCATGAATTAGTAGGTTTTGCCAAGCTCCCGAAATTTATCGCTGCACAATATGATCACCAATTAACGAAATTTACGCACCAACAGGGCGGTTTATCCTTCGGATTAATGTCCTTGGGTGATCAAAATTTTATATGGTATATGCAATGGGATCAGCAAAAATATGGAGAACCTGCCGATCAGTTCGCCTCCTTCTTTGATGACTTGACTAAAGATTTCCGAATCCTCGATCAATTTCGATTGCACCTGAAGTTTGACCATGTCCACCATTGTATTAACAAAACGATAACCCCACTTGAGCAATATCACGCTGAGCATATTCTTTTAATGGGTGATGCGGCGCATCCTTTACCCACATTTTCAAGTCAAGGGATGAATACTGCCCTCGAGGATGCGGTTTTGGTCCATGAGCTAATTCATGCCGTTCCAAAGGCAAAAATAGGGCAACGATTTTATGAAATTCAGGGTATTAAAATAAAAAAGATCCTTAGTGAAAGTGCCACTTTAAGGAGTAATTTTCTCTACCCTGCCGAACGCATGCTCATGCCGCTCGCGCATAAAAAAGCAAGCTATGTTTGACCATCAAGACATTGATTTCAAATTTTTAAAAAAATACGCCTATAATTATCGTTGGGCTACCGTGCCCGAAACATGCATCCCATTAACGGCCGCAGATCCTGATTTCCCTTTTGCCACAGAAATCCAGTCCGAATTACAAAATTACCTCGCGCACGCCTACATGCCCTACGGTAGACCCGAGGGTGTTCCTGAGTTCCTACAGGCCCTCACAATGTGGGCCAAGAAAAGAGGAATGAATTACACGCCAGATCAGATTCTGCCGACCAACAGCGCAGCCGAAGGCTTGAATATGGTGATCAAAAAACTGATCTCACCTGGGGACGAAGTGATCTGCCCGGACCCTGTTGACTTTCTCTTTTTTGAAACCATCGCCAATGCAGGTGGCAAAGTGGTCACCTTTTCCGCTTTTGCTCCTCTGGATTATGAGGTCCTAGCATCGAAAGTGACCGCCAAAACGAAAGCCATCATGATTTGCCATCCGCATAATCCAATGGGGCAGCTCTATCAGAAGGCGGACCTCGAGTTAATCAGTAAATTTGCCGTGGATCATCAGCTTAAAATCATCAGTGATGAAATTTGGAGTGATATTATTTATGATGACCAAACCTTCACCCCATTTGCAAGCTTAAATGCTTCCACCAATGCCATTACCTATACTGTTTATGGCCTTTCAAAGGGATATGCCCTGGCAGGCTTCAGGATTGGTGTGGTATTTTGCCCTACTCCTGAAGATAAAACGGGCTTGATGGTCGTCGGCAACTACCATTCCACCATTGGTGGCTGTCCACCCATAGCGCAACTCGCCGGTCAATTTGCTTTGGAAAAAGCAACTGCATGGCAAAAGCGATTCGTTGAACACCTTCAAGAAATGCGCGATTTATGTTTTGACGCAATATCAGCAAATGATTATCTTGAAATTGAACATAAACCTGCCGCTACTTACCTATTGTTTCCGAAGATTATTAATACCAATAATCAAGAAAGTGCCTTGACGGAATTTCTGCTCGAAGAACACCAGCTCGCGGTAGTACCAGGCAACAGCCGTTTTTTTGGCGAAGGGGCACAGGGACACATTCGATTGTGTTATTCCACAAGTAAGGAAATTTTAACCCAAGCGATGGAGCGACTGAATGTCGGTATGGCCGCCTGGGCTAAGTTACACCGCTAACGCCTGTTTCTTAAACCCAAGGCACCCAAAAGCCCACGGCTTATTTCTCGAACAACAGTACGGCCCAGTTGCCTTACAAAGGTATTGTTCGACAGGGTTTCCATCATACTTTTCTCCTTCTTTGGTCGGGCTGATTGATCTTTAGGTGCTTCCGTTTTTGGGGACTCCTCAGATTCTTCAGCACCATCAATTTTTTTGATCAGCATTTCATAAGCACTTTCCCGATCAACAGGATCTTTATACTGACCATAAATTTCTGAAGTTTCCACAAGCTGATCAAGTTCCTGAGTGGTCAGCGTTCCCATTCTTGATTTTGGCGCATTCAGATAAGTTGCTACCGAAGCCGTCGGAATTCCTTTCTCATTTAGACAGGTAAACAACGCTTCACCAATACCCAGAGTAGTCAGCATGGTCTCTAAATCATAGTAGGGAGAGTCTGGGAAATTCTGCGCAACCAATCTAATGGCCTTCCTGTCTTTGGCGGTTACGGCGCGCATAGCGTGTTGAATACGCAAGCCCAGCTGTCCTAATATTTGATCTGGAACATCAGAAGGCACCTGCGTACAAAAAAACACACCCACCCCTTTGGAACGAATCAGTTTGACCACGATTTCCAACTGATCAATCAATGCTTTAGAAGCCTCACGAAACATCAGGTGTGCTTCATCAATAAAAATGGTGAGCTTTGGTTTTTCTGAGTCGCCTTGTTCTGGCAAATTGTCGTAAAGCTCCACCAATAAACTCAGCATAAAAGAAGAAAACAATGCTGGCTTATCCTGAATTTCCGTCAGTCGGACCACCGAAATAAAGGCTTCTCCCTTCTGATCCACCCGCATGAGGTCATCCACTTCAAAGGAAGGTTCGCCAAAAAATTCATTTGCTCCCTGCTGTTCCAGTGCGATAATTTTCCGCTGAATCGCCCCCACTGATGCGGATGAAATCCGACCATAATGTTCTTCAAATTCCTTTTTTCCTTCATTGGACAGGTATTGCAGGCCTTTCTTTAAATCTTTGAGGTCAATCAATGGCAAACCGTGATCATCAAAATACTTGAACAATACGGCCAACACGCCTTGCTGCGTGGCATTCAACTCCAAAGTTTTGCCCAATAAAATTGGCCCAAATTCTGTTACTGTAGCACGGAGCGGCACCCCATGATCCTCGGAGGTCAGGGTCAGTAATTCGACTGGAAATGGCTGAGGAGCATAAGGTTCCCCGATCAAAGTTTGCCGATGTGTAATATGGGTATTTTCCGTACCTTGAGCAGCCAGGCCACTTAAATCCCCTTTCAAATCCATTAATAACACTGGTACCCCCGCTTTTGAAAGACCTTCCGCAAGCACTTGTACCGTTTTGGTTTTTCCTGTTCCTGTCGCCCCCGCCACCAAACCATGACGATTGAGCGTTTTCAGGGGAACTTTGACGGTTGCCCCACTAATCGGTTTGCCATCAAAAATACCTGTTCCTAAAGTAAAGCTTGGGCCTGAAAAATCGAATTGTTTTTGCTGATCGGCGCTAAATTGTCCACTATCCATAAGATCTATTTTTTTCTACATAACAGCGCTTCAGGCGGGTGGTTATCAAACTGACCATTTTTTGGACGATTACCCGAAATACCTTCTAAATTAATTGACATTTAAACATCATTTATTTGAATCTATAAACACAACCACTAATTTTATGCTGAATTGACTTCTTTCAAGAAATAACCTGCATTTTGAGCGCAATTGGAGAGATTTTTACGGAACAGTTTTTATATCAGAATCATAAAAAAATTCACTTATATAAGACTGCTGTTACTTTGATGCTGACCTATTTGATTGGTATCTATTATAATGTACCCCACTCTGGCTGGGCCACCATTACTGTCGTGGTGCTTTTGTTACCTTACCCTCAGGTAGGCGATGTTGCACGTCGGAGCCTGCAGCGCTCTATGGGAACTGCAGTTGGGGCGATTTATGGCATTATCACCCTATTTCTTTTTCATGGCAATATTTGGCTCAATGCCCTGTTTTTCATTATTGCGGTGATTATTTTTTCTGAAAAACTGTTCAAAAAATTTGATTACGCCACCCTGACAGGTCTTTTGGCATTGACGATCGTTTTTGGCGCATCTCATAGTCTTGAATCAGGATTGTGGCGATGTGGACAGGTGATTATCGGCAGTATTATTTCCTATATAGCGGCATCGATCATGCCCATAAAAGCACAACGACGAATTCAGCTCGAGGCTTCAGACTGTATTGCCAAGATGAATGAAATTTATAAGACTTACTATACCCCTCACCGCAGTGAGCGCCCGAAAGATGCCTCCAAACAGTTCCGAAAACTGACCAAACATATCGTCGCTCAGCGTAAATCGAGCAGTTCGGCCATCAACGAAAGTAAATACCTGAAAGCGCAGGAAGAATCCCTTGATCAGTTTATTGTGGCTCAACGGCTAATGGCAGGAGCATTGGAGCTTTTGTGGCAAACGCAGTGGGCGTCAAAGCGGGGTTTTGAGTATATTAAGGAAATGAGTTCTATTGAAGAACAGCAGACTCAGTGGGAGCAGATTAGTGATGAGCTGGTGGCTGATTTACGCCAAAACAACCATTATCGGGTACATAATGATATTACTGTCAGCATGTCGGAAAGTCGGAAAGAACTCCATGAAATGTTTGTTGCCCATCCCGACGACACCCCCTTGAGCCCAGTGGCTTATGTGTGGCTTCACCGCCATTATGCTGTACAATTGATCCGCCTGCAGCAGCTTGCACATCAATTATTTGAGCCGCAAACAAAAGGCTGAGGAAATAACCCCAGCCTTCTTGCAATTTTTATCCTTTCAATCGATGCGGTGCGTCAATCAGTTCATTGTCTTTATCAGCAGACTGAATGGCATAATTAAAGCCTGGGCGAATGCTTGATGCGCCATATTCCCCATTGATATTGAGCGACAAAATACCGATCTGGAGGTACTCCATGTCCCGATGATTTTTATGTTTTTTGATGATCCGCTGAATAGCTTCGTCGGCGGCCTCCTGAGCAGAATAGCCATTGCGCATTAACTCCACCACAATCGTTGCTGCTGCAGTGCGGATTACCGCCTCGCCCAAACCTGTGGCAACGGCTCCACCTACTTCGCCATCAATAAATAAACCCCCACCAATAATCGGTGAGTCTCCTACCCTGCCGTGCATCTTCCAGGCAGCACCGGATGTAGTACAAGAACCCGCAATTTTCCCATGCTCATCAAGGGCGAGCATACCGATGGTATCATGATTTTCAATATTAATGACAGGCTCATATTTCGAGGCCTCTTTCCATTCTTCCCAATCTTTCTTCGCCTCATCGGTCAGCAAATTTTCATGCTTGAAGCCCTGATCTATGGCAAAACGATATGCGCCTTCACCGACGATCATTACGTGCGGCGTTTCCTCCATCACTTTCCGTGCAACACTGATCGGGTGTTTGATATGCTGAAGAAATGCCACAGAACCACATTCAGAACGGTGATCCATGATACAGGCATCCAATGTTACATTGCCATCGCGGTCTGGGTAACCACCATAACCCACAGAACGAACTTTGGGGTCTGCTTCGGGAATCCGTACCCCAAGTTCAACAGCATCGAGTGCAGTTCCTTTTTTTGACAGGATTCGCCAGGCTTCCGCATTGGCTGCAACACCATGGTTCCATGTACTGATAACCATTGGCTTTTTTACCCGTTGTGCCGATTTCTTTTTCCGTACCCCTTTGCCCATTGTCTCCATGGCAGAAAGGGAAAATAGACTACCAGCTACCGCAGCTTTTTTCAAAAATGATCTTCTTCCGTTTTTCATCGCATCCAAAAAATTAATATCAATAGCAATAATAACCGCTATCAGTATTAAAATGCATTATGAAATGGGTTACATTTTGGATACGCTTGAATTTCGAAATATTAAGCATAAAAAAACACCTGAAAGTTGCCCTCCAGGTGTTTGCTAAATTTTTAAATCTTACTGAGGTACTGTAGCTCTGAAAAGCAAACCTTCACCTTCAATAGTATAATCAATATTTGCGGAAACCATTCCTGTTTCTCCCTTCGAAAGGGTGTAAGAAGTTTGTGGTGTCGTTACCTTTACCGTTTGCCCTTCGAGCATCACAAGAATATCAAACGAATGGCCTTTTGGTGCCTGAAATTTTTGATCTGTACTGACCTCTACACGGCTAACCTCAAAATCGGGTGCTGGAGAAGTATAAACTTTTTCTGCAGCAGAGCGATCATCTCCTTTAAGAATATTTGGGATGGTCGCCTCAAACTTGGTATGTTTAAGTAGTTCTGGAACATCGATATGTTTAGGTGTTAAGCCACCACGCAAAACATTATCAGAGTTGGCCATCAATTCCATATTCACCCCTTCCAAATAAGCGTGAGGAACCCCTGCATCCTGAAAAACAGCATCCCCTTTATTCACTTTCACCACATTGAAAAAGTAAATAGAGAAGATTCCGCGGTCAAGCTGTTCGGCAATATTCTCCTGGCCTTCCACCGTTTTTGCCGCCCAGAAATCCGAGGAGGTTTTTTCCAGGTTCCCTTCCTGATAATCTTCAGAAATACGTGCCACCAAAGGAGCTAAAATTTGATCAACCTCTGCCTGTGGCAATTGCATGATATGGGCATACAACGCTTTATAATCACCCTCGCCGAAAATAGGCGCAAAAGCTTTAAATTCCTCTGTATTGTTCAATACCGCTTTCAATTCCTCGACAGGCTTAAACCCATGCAGCAAGTAAAATTCGGTAACCGCCACCATAATTTCAGGCTTATGGTTATCATCCTTATAGTTACGGTGAGGCGCATTGGCAGGAATTCCCTCCTGATTTTCACGGGCAAATCCTTTAACTGCCTCTTCTTTGGTGGGGTGTACCTGAATCGAAAGCATATCTTTCACATCCAGTACTTTGAATAAAAATGGCAGCTGATTGTCAAATCTTTTGGCAACGGCCTCTCCTAAATAAAAAGAGGGATTTTCAGCAATCAGTTCGTTCAATGCCAACGCTGGTTCCACATTTACCAAAGTGGCAGGTGCATTTTTATGTGCCCCCATCCAATATTCAGCGAATGGTTCATTGCTTTCATTTTGTGCTGCAATCAATTCAGGGATAAAGTTAAACCCACCCCAGGCGTAATGTTGAACTACGCCCTTAATTTTTGCCGCTTCTACTAAATTGGTCATCTGAATTTGCGTCGTTAATAAGTATCTCTAATACTTGTAGTTGAAAATTTTACTTGATCTTCTTTGGTTCTAAAAAGGATCGTATGTGGTGTATTGGGTAATAAATCAAAAAAGTTGTCGTTGAATGTCCCGTCAATGCTTCCGGCATCTACATATACATCCTTAGCCAAGACCTCACTTCGTAAAGTTACTTCGAATCCTTCAGAAACTTTCTTGACTTTCATCAGTACATTGGCTTTTGGCAAAGATAAATCCTTGACTTTAGTAAAGTAGTGCACTTTCTCAATGGTGCCGTGCGTGCCCGTATATACCATTTTCAGGAAGGTATCACGAGGGTTCATTCCTTTAGGTAGCTGAGCATCAACCGTTAAAATTTTGGTGCTTGTTTGCGCCCCAATTTTCACCGCTTTATCCTCGCTCTTTAATATCTTGCCTTTAAAATCTACCCAGTTTAACGTCAGTTTACCCTGATCTTTTTCCAGCAAGTCGGACACCAGGTAAATATCCAGCTGATCGCCTTTCGTTTCAGTAGAAATAATCTGAGGGGCAAAGGCGCGTTGCATGGTAAAATAAAAAGCTTTACGCTTACCGTAATAATCTATTGCCGACCATGATGCGGCAGGCCAAACATCATTCAATTGCCAAACCAGTGATCCCATACAGAAAGGCATATTTCTACGTTGTGCTTCCATGCCTATTTGCATGCCATGCCCTTGCAGTATCTGACTGACATAAACGAAATCGCTGAAGGAAGAAGGCACCTGGTAATCGCGTTGCATATATTCCTGTATTGTAATATTACCGATCGATGATTTCTGATGGGTATTCATTACTGGTGAATCCAGCTGCCAGTCTTTTTCTTCGGAAAATCGCTTGATACTTGACATGATCGGGAAGGACTGAAAACCAAACTCCGACATAAACCTCGGCACATACTCATTGAAAGATTCGAAAGGCTTCTTGCCCCACCAAACTCCCCAATAATGGTTATCACCGATAGCAAAATCTTTAATGTCGCCCCAGTTTGAAATCGGCGACGATGGGTAATAAAAACGACCTGCATCGTACTTGTCCACCATTTCAGGAAGTACTTCTTTGAAGAGCTTTTCATAATCCTTATAAAGCTTCACCGAATCTTCAGGCGTATAGCCAAACTCACTATGCCAACCCCAGTTGTCCCAACCGACTTGTACTTCATTGTTTCCACACCACAAAGCCAGCGAAGCATGATTACGGATACGCTTGATATTATAAGCCGCTTCCTCTTTTACATTTTGCAAGAAATCAGCATCGCCAGGGTAAATCGTACAGGCGAACATAAAATCCTGCCACACCAACAAGCCGAGTGAATCGCACAAATCATAGAACTGATCGTTTTCATAAATTCCGCCACCCCAAACACGAATCATATTGTTGTTGGCCTCTTTGGCGGCGGTTAACATATTGACATAATCCTGTTTTTGAACTCTCGGAAGAATATTATCCTGCGGAATATAATTCGTACCTTTCATGAATACAGGCTTGCCATTTACTTTTACAAAAAAGCTCTCTCCAAGAGAATCAGGCTCATTGACCACCTCAATCGTCCTGAAACCAATCTTCTCGGATTGGGTGTCCACCGTTTTCCCCAACATTTTAAACTTGGCAGTATATTCGTAAAGGTGCTGTTGCCCTAAACCATTCGGCCACCAAAGCACAGGGTTTTCCACTTTAAAATCAGTGGATAAATGATTTGTTCCTTTTTGTAATTTCTCACCAACACTTCCAACAAGCTGCCCCTGCTGATCATAAATTTCTATTTCACCAAACTCATGATCCACCGCATGAACTTCCACATCCACATGAACAGTTGCCGCTGATTCATCGGCATTCAGTTGTGGTTGAAAATGCAGATCGCGGATTTCTCCGTGGTTATAAGCACGCAAAGAAATAGGGCGGAAAATTCCCATGGTAACCAAACGCGGCCCCCAGTCCCAACCGTACTGATATGGCGCCTTACGGGTGAAAACACTCAGTTTTTCTTCTGCAGCATCATTGGAGGCCGGGTATTCATAGTTTAAAGCATCATGTTGTGCTTTCACTGCTTTCAATGGAGACTGAAAAGTAATTTCCAGCTTGTTCTCCCCTTTTTTCAGGTATTGCTTGACATCAGCCTGATGGCCTACAAACATGTTTTTTGAAGTAATGACCTGATGCCCATTCAGCACCACCGCCGCATAAGTGTCCAGACCTTCACAGGTTAGGGCAATTTGCTCAAAATCCATCCAATTATCCTCAAGATTGAAGGTGGTTTTATACACCCAATCCTGCTGTGAAACCCATTGCACAGAATCCTCATTGGTACCGTAAAAAGGGTCAGGGATGATGCCTGCATTAAGTAAATCGAGGTGAACTTCTGAAGGCACCTTGGAGGGGTAAGTGGCCTCTTTTCCCAATTGTTGCAGGGTCCAGTTTTGTGAAAGCAGCATTTTCATGCTTGAGGGCTTTTCAGGCTTTGAGCAAGACCAAAGGCCAAAACACAAAACAGTGTAAACAAGAAGATAAATGGATTTATTCATCAATATAGATTTACCGATCATAAAAAAAATACAATCAAATTTAGCCCCTTTAATGCTGAATCAAAAACCACTGAAACAGTATTTTTTAGCAAAGCAGAAAATAGAAAAAACTAACCCAATATTTAAGCCAGATGTCACCCCTTGTATGCCCCTAATCCAAAATATGTGCCTGAATGACGGCCAACGGAAGAGGCCCAAGCTTTAATAGATGGTCGTTGTAACGCTTATAACTCGGCACATCTTCTTTGGCCATAAATTCTTCACGCATTTGCATCAAATGAATTTCCACCAAAGCGGGGATCACATTTACGGCAGGTTTTTTGGTTACTTTGGCCACTTCTTCCTTCCATCCGTCAGGATCCTGCGGAAGGGCATTTTTCCAAAAATGAGCAATCATTTCTTCTTTCCACTGAAAATAGTTCACGCCCAAATCCACCACCAATTTGGCATTTCTTCGTATACGGGCATTGAGGCAGTAGAAGCGTGAAATCGGCTCATGCTGCAAGCCGAGATCAGGGCCCATCCCCTCACAAAATGCGGCCCAGCCATCGAGTAGCCCTCTTTGCTGTTCATGTGCCAATGCTGGGTAAGGCAATTTATAGGCATTCAGCTGATAATATTGCTTGCCAGGAACTTGTTGCCCCAACCAGTAAGTATCCAATTGCTGATAAGATAAGGGCTTTTCAAAAACAGTAGTCAGATTGAAATTGGGATATTTTCTGCCTGAAAAATAGGAAGGCATTCGGCTCAGAACGGTTTCATTCTTCAGCGTGGCATAACGCCATTGATCCGTAGAATCTTTCAGTAAAAAGTTTTGCTTGTCAAATTCCCGATTTAAATCCACGAGCTGATCATAATGGAATTCCTTCAGCAAGCTCAACTGCTCTTGTTTGCAATCGTTGATTTGCAAGTTCGCACTCGTGAAGATGTCTTCAAGTCTGATATTACGAAGCCCGGAAAGTTCTGCAATCCGAAAGCGGTACCAGTCCACTGCAAAAGGGAAACTGTGAATACCATCTGTAGGCAAGCCCAACAATCCCCAATTGGTATGAAAACCTGATTGTAGTTTAATTCTACGCAGGTTAGTTTCCAGGTCAAAAGCAATTGCATCGTACAAAACGAGCTGTGCCTGAGGCAATTCATTTTTATCATATTTAATGAATTGTTGCTGCATTTGTTGATAAAAATGTTGCTGGATCAACAGGGAATCCATAGACGGGATAGTCTGAAAGTACTGCTGATAATCCATAGGGCTCAGTCGGCTATGAAAACGAGCATTGGCTTTATCGTATTGCTGCAAAAATTGGGTGAATGATTGTGTGGCCTCTTGTTGGGTACAACCATAGGCTAAAAATACCGCCATCACCACAAAAACATATTTGATCATTATCTTCATGGTGTAAAATTAAGGATAGTTTTCAGATCCACCATTTTTGAGAAAAAAAAAGCACGACGAAAGCATAAAGCCCTGCCGTGCTGGAATCATATGGATGGATGATTTTAAATGTTAAAGCCCAAAAACTGATGAACAGCTTTTGACACCTGGCGGCCTTCCGCCAACGCAGTAACTACAAGGCTCTGACCGATACGGGCATCTCCTGCAGCAAACACTTTGGATTCATTGGTTGCAAAACCCGTAGATTTGATATTGCCCCACTTATCCAGCTGAAGTTTTAATTCCTCAACCACATTATCATGCTCTGGGTGTGCATAGCCAATCGCCAGCAACGCCACATCACAGGGAACTTTTTCCTCCGTTCCTTCAAGCTCGATCATCTTCAATCGACCATTCTCCTCAACCCATTCCACTGTTACGGTCTGAATGTGCGTCAATTCTCCTGCTTCATTGCCAATAAATGCCTTTGGCACTACCGACCACTGAAAACCACAACCTTCCTGCTGAGAGGTAGACTCGACAAAAACCTTCGGCTGCTCCGGCCAAGGGTTGTTCTCCTGGCGTTCTTTCGGTGGTTGCTGGCGGCGGTAAAGCTGACTGATTGTCGCGGCCTTCAATCGGTTGGATGTTCCAATACAATCCGAGGCAGTATCACCTGCACCGATAATGCAAACATGCTTTCCTTCGACAAGAATTTCATCCTCGGCAGCAAGCTGATCGCCTGCAACCCGCTTGTTGGATTGTTTCAAATAGTCCATCGCTTTATGAACCCCTTTCAGGTGTCGTCCAGGAATATCCAAATCGCGAGGAACGGTAGATCCCGTGCA
This sequence comes from Persicobacter psychrovividus, assembly GCF_036492425.1. Taxonomy (NCBI): domain Bacteria; kingdom Pseudomonadati; phylum Bacteroidota; class Cytophagia; order Cytophagales; family Persicobacteraceae; genus Persicobacter; species Persicobacter psychrovividus. Next base: position 360,172 of record NZ_AP025295.1, on the reverse strand, counting down.
AATAACGATCGCATCGAAGTCATCGGCCAATTTCTTTGCAGAAACCGACTTACCAACTTCGGCATTGGTTACAAATTCAATACCTGCGTCCATCATCAGTTGTACGCGACGTTCCACAGTCCATTTTTCAAGTTTGAAATCTGGAATACCATAGCGCAACAATCCGCCAATACGGTCATCACGCTCAAAAACAGTTACTGAATGTCCGTACTTGTTCATCCAGTGGGCAACGGCAAGACCCGCAGGTCCACTGCCAATTACAGCCACTGATTTACCCGTACGTTCCGCAGGAACTTCCGCTTTTATCAGGCCAAGCTCAAAGCCTTTTTCAGCAATCGATTTCTCGATATGTTCAATCGCCACCGACTCATTGTTGAGCCCCAAAACACATGAACCTTCACATGGAGCTGGACAAATACGCCCGGTAAACTCAGGGAAAGGGTTTGTTTTCGAGAGGATCTCCAAAGCCTGCTTCCAGTTCTGCTTGTAAACGGCATCGTTGAAATCAGGAATATTATTCCCCAGAGGGCAACCAGAATGGCAAAACGGAATACCGCAGTCCATACATCTTGCCGCCTGAGCATTGGTTTCTTCATCAGAAAATTCCTGATAAAACTCTTTATAATTTTTGATGCGCTCTTCAGGCTGAAGTTTACCTGGAAGAGCTCTATTATATTCTAAAAATCCAGTGATTTTTCCCATTTTTCTAAAATTTATCGCTTAAACTTCCGTCAACTTAGGATTTTCCGCCTGACGTTGGGCCTCTAAAACTCGCTTGAAATCCTTAGGCATTACCTTGATGAATTGCGCCAGACCTTCCTGCCAGTTATTCACCAGCGAGCGTGCGGTACGGCTACCTGTAAGCTCTTTGTGCTTATCAATCATTTTCATGATAAAGACTACATCTTCACCATCCAATGGATCGAGGTCAACCATTTCCATATTACAGTTCTTCGCGAATTTCTTTTTAGGATCATAGATATAAGCGATACCACCACTCATTCCTGCAGCAAAGTTTCTGCCTGTTTCGCCAAGCACAATCACCCGACCACCAGTCATGTACTCACAACCATGGTCTCCGATGCCCTCAACAACTACATTTACGCCTGAGTTACGAACACAAAAACGCTCACCGGCAATTCCACGAATATAAGCTTCCCCTTTGGTCGCTCCATAAAACGCTACATTACCCACAATCATATTTCGGCGAGGAGAATAACCTGCTTTACGGTCAGGGTAAACAACCATTTTCGCACCAGAGAAGCCTTTGCCCAAGTAATCATTGGCCAATCCTTCCAGTTTAAAAGTAATACCTGGTGCACCAAAAACACCAAAACTCTGTCCGGCATCCCCTTTAAATTTCAGCTGAATGGAATCTTCAGGCAAACCGCGCGAACGGTAACGTTTACTGATCTCATGAGAGATAATCGCCCCAACAGATCGGTCAGTATTTCTGATAGGATAACGCACTGAAGAAGGCTCACCAGCATCAATCGAAGGCCAGGTGGCATCAATCAATCGGAAATCCAGGTGGGCGTGTAAAGCATGCTCTTGTGGAACTTGCTTATACTGTACCTGCATGGAATCTTCCTGATGCAAGATTGGCGACAAATCCAATGTTTTGTGCTTCCAGTGTGCCAGTTCTTTCTTAACCGTTAATTTCTGAACCTGCCCAACCATTTCATTAATGGTACGGAACCCAAGATCAGCCATAATTTCACGCAATTCCATGGCCATGAATTTGAAAAGATTCACAACATGCTCTGGCTTACCTGTGAATAGCTTCCGCAGCTCAGGATTTTGCGTGGCCACGCCGACAGGACAAGTATTCAAATGACACTTACGCATCATGATACAACCTTCGGCAATCAGTGCAGCAGTAGAAACGCCCCATTCTTCCGCCCCTAAAAGGGTGGCAAAAGCAAGGTCACGCCCTGTTCTGATCTGCCCATCGGTTTGTAGCGTAATTCTGTTTCTCAGTTGGTTCATCACCAATGTTTGGTGTGCCTCTGCAAGACCAAGCTCCCACGGCAAACCTGCATGGTAAATGGAACTGATAGGAGATGCACCTGTTCCGCCATCAGCACCTGAAATCAGAATAGCATCCGCTTTGGCTTTTGCTACCCCAGCGGCTACCGTACCTACCCCTGCCTCAGAAACCAATTTCACATTGATTCTTGCATTACGGTTGGCGCACTTCAGATCGTGGATCAGCTGAGCCAAATCCTCAATGGAATAAATATCGTGATGTGGTGGCGGAGAAATCAATCCTACCCCTGGTGTGGAATGACGAACCTTACCAATCCAGGCATCTACTTTATGCCCTGGTAATTGTCCTCCTTCACCTGGTTTGGCCCCTTGTGCCATTTTGATCTGGATTTCATCCGCTTCCGACAAATAATAACTTGTAACACCGAAACGGCCAGAAGCTACCTGCTTAATTGCTGAGCGAAGGTTCTCACCGTTCGGCCCTGGCTTATAGCGAGCTTCATCTTCTCCTCCTTCACCAGAATTTGATTTCGCCTTGATGGAGTTCATGGCAATCGCCAATGTACTGTGCGCCTCATGAGACAAAGAGCCAAAGGACATTGCTCCTGTGGCAAATCTGCGCATGATTTTCTCCACAGAATCCACTTCTTCCAAAGGCACGGGGTTACTTTGCTGGAAAGTAAAGAGGTTACGCAAAGTGATCGGGCTGTCTGAAGACTCGTTGATCAGTTTTGCATACTGTTTGTAAAGCTCATAGTCTCCTGTACGACAAGCTTTCTGCATCAAGTGGATGGTCTCAGGCGTAAAAAGGTGCTTCTCCCCTTCTTTGCGCCACTGATAGTAGCCACCAAATTCGAGGTGATCTGTTGTTTGTGCAAATGCCTGTGCATGTCGTTCGATACTCTCTTTACAGAGATCATCGAAACTCAGTCCTTCCAGGCGTGTAACCGTTCCCGTAAAACATTTTGACACCACATTTTTCGCAACGCCAAGGGCTTCGAAAATCTGCGCACCGTGATAAGATTGCAGGGTAGAAATTCCCATTTTCGAGAATATCTTCAGCAATCCTGCACCAATCGCCTTAATATAATTTTCCGAAGCTGTTTCGAAGTCAACTTTCAGTCGATCCTCTAGCTCAAGCGCACGAAGGGCATCAAAAGCCAAATATGGATGAATCGCATTGGCTCCATAACCGATCAATGTAGCATAATGATGAACAGTGCGTACATCACCACTCTCAACGATCAAACCACACAATCCGCGTTGTCCGCTTTTCACCAATGACTGATGAACGGCGCCTACAGCCAATAAGGCTGGCATTGCCAATTTGTTTTCGTCCAAACCACGGTCCGAAAGAATCAGCACATTTGCCCCTTCCTCTACCATCGTTGCGGCCTGTGCGATCAATGCATCGAGAGCATTCTCCAGTGCGCCTTCTTTTTCAGATTTATCAAAAAGAATGGACAGCTTTTGGATATTGAAATGTTTGTGATCAAGGTGCTTCAGGCGCGTCATGTCCTTTTGTGTAAGCACGGGCTGTTCCATCACAATCTGACGACAATGTCCTGCAGATTCTCCCAAAAGGTTTAGAGAAACCCCCACAGAAGTATAGAGTGACATCACTGTGCGCTCACGGATAGGATCAATTGGCGGGTTACTTACCTGCGCAAACAACTGTCGGAAATAATGCGAAATATGCTGACTGTTTTTCGACAAAACAGCCAACGGAATATCTGCCCCCATTGCTCCAAGCGGTTCTTTTCCTTGCTCCGCCAAAGGAATCAATATTTCCTTGATTTCTTCTTCAGTAACTCCGAAAGCAACCTGATTGGCTAAAAATGGATAAGCTTCCTCTGACTCTTCAGTGGCAGGCAAATCCTCAATTGCCAATTGATTTTCTTTGAGCCATTGACCATATGGTTTTTGAGAAGAAAGCTCCTCTTTAATTTGCTCATCTTCGATGATCTTCCCTTCAATCAAGTCACAGACAAACAGCTTTCCTGGCTGTAATCGTCCCTGTTTCACAACCTTGGCAGGATCTATAGGCAAGGCGCCAACTTCAGAAGCCATTACCACATAATCGTCATCTGTAACAGCATAACGCGCTGGACGCAAACCATTACGGTCGAGGGTAGCCCCTACCATGTTACCATCCGTGAAACAAACTGCTGCAGGTCCATCCCATGGTTCGATCAGACTGGCATGAAAACGGTAAAAGTCTTTCGTTTCGTCGTTCATATCCGGATCCTGATGCCATGCCTCAGGGATCAGCATTCGCATAACATGCGGCAAAGGACGACCACTAAGGGTCAGCAACTCTACAACCGCATCAAGGTTGGCGGAATCAGAATGGTGGTCATCACAGATTGGCTTCAGCAAATCGAGCTCCGCCTTGGTAAACACTTCTGTTTCCAGGTTTTTCTCATAGGAGCGCATCCAGTTCACATTTCCGCGAATCGTGTTAATTTCACCATTGTGAGCGATAAAACGGAAAGGCTGTGCAAGCTTCCACTCTGGAAATGTATTGGTACTAAATCTTGAGTGCACCAATGCCAGACAAGAATGATACTCTGGATTATGCAAATCAGGATAATACTGCGACAACTGAAAGGTGGTCAGTTGCCCTTTATATATAATCGTTTTACTCGAAAAAGAAGGAATATAAAAATGCTTCTGTGCTATTGCAGAAAGGTCACGGTTAAGAAAAGTGGTGTACTTTCTCAGCACATATAATTTACGCTCCAGGTCAACCCCTGTGGCCCCAGATTTATGACTGACAAACCATTGCTCAATATTTGGCATATTCCGCGCTGGTGCTTCTCCGAGGATAGAGGGATCAGTAGGTACTGGGCGACGACCGATTAAATCGAAGCCGTGTTCAGCAATAGAGGTTTTAAGTGCCCGAACAGATTCCTGATAAGCATTAGGTGAAGGCGGCAGGAAAGTCATCGCTACGCCATAGCTTCCTTCATCGCCTAACTGAAAACCAAGCTCGCTGGCTTGTGTACTGAAAAATTCATGGGGGATTTTGGTAAGAATACCCGCACCATCACCTGAACGGTGATCGGTACCACAACCTCCGCGATGCTCCATATTTCGCAACATGGTAAGCGCATCAGCTACAACTTTGTGAGAAGCCATAGATTGTAATTGCGCAATAAAACCTATTCCACAACTATCATGTTCAAAAGATGGATCATATAATCCCTGTTGATGTCCTTCTGCCATACAAATTCCTATTTTAAAATCTCTTTAGTGTTAATCAAAAAACAATCATCCATAACATTGAAAGCGGCGTTCCATTGCCAATTTCATCACTATAATACAGTATTTTTAAATAATACTCAATAGCACTGTTCGTTTTACAACGGAATAAATAGTAAGTCTAAATTGTGAATTTTATATAGATTTTGACGTCTTGAGCCATTTACAACGGTATCTGTCATAAAATTTCAAAATAAACCATTTGAATAGGCTCATTTTTACAAATATCAAAATGATTTGAGCGTATTAAAATTTTGTATTTTTTTAGCCAAAGCAACATAAATATCAAAAAAGAATAATATTTATAACAATATTTGCACGCAGAAGCGATTAACAGAATTTTAATAGCCCTACAGGTAGCGGAGAACGGCACAGTCCTCAACTTTGAAAAAATGAATTTTTTATTGTTTATGTAATATTTTAATCTGAAAAAGTCGGATATAAGAAAATATTTATTGTAAATTGATTTACATTACTAAAGCTGATGCAAATGAATACCCCCGCATTGAAAAAAACGATTACCATTGAACTTGAGCATACAGAAGATGGTTTACTTCAAACAGTCAATATTGATTCCGACATTCAACCTGACCGTATCAAGGCCGTTTTGCAATACCTGATCGAAGATATCACCGAAAATCACGAAGACTCCACCACTGATGCTCCTGCCTCAGAAACTGAAAAGGCGTAAAAAAGCCCCTAACAAAGTTAGAGGCTTTCATTTTATCCTTTAATCATTGGTCTATTTCAGAAACCCAAAATCCATATTATCAGGCTCAATGAACAATCTTGTCCCTTCGTTCAAATAACGAATCTTACCCATATCCTCTGCTGATAGCTCAAAATCAAACAGGTCCACATTCTGATCGAGACGTGCAAGATTAACCGATTTGGGGAGCACTATAATATCTCGTTCAATGAGCGCACGTAATGCCACCTGAGTTGCTGACTTTCCATATTTTTTACCCAATTCTACTAAGGTTTCATCTGCCGCCAAGTCTTTCACTTTCCAAGACATCATCGGTGCATAGGCCTGTAGAAATATTCCGTGCTCTTTACAGAATGCCTGCAAAAACTGATTTTGATACTTTACATGACATTCCACCTGATTGACCGCAGGAACCACTTTACAGGTTCTGAACAATTCATTAAGGTGATGAACATTAAAGTTCGATACCCCAATAGCACGAGCCTTACCCTCTGCATATAGTTCTTCCAATGCCTGATACACTGCCACAAATCGCTCATAAGAACCCGGCCAATGCACTAAAATCAAATCTACATAATCAGTCTGTAACTTTTCAAGAGATGTCTTAAATGCCGCTTTTGTACCTTCAAAAGTAGCAACATCATTCCAAATTTTAGTGGTCAAGAAAAAATCCTCACGCTTTACGCCACTGGCTTTCCATGCCTTACCGACTTCCTCTTCATTACCATAAACTGCAGCGGTATCAATATGTGTGTAGCCATTCTGTAATGCGTGAACTACGGCATTATGGACCTCGTCATCAGTAGATTTCCAAGTTCCCAAACCAACTACGGGAATTTCAATGCCGTTATTTAAAGTTATCTTCTTCATGTTTTATGTTTATTGTGTCTATAGCAAATTAAAAACTAAATCTCAGACTTCAATAAAAATAATCAATCACTTATATCGAAAATACAAATTTAATATTAGGATTCGTTATCAAACTCAAGTTTGCCTACATTTCCTATTCTGCTGTCGTCTCCGCCTCAACTTTGGCCTTGTGTTTCCTGCCGAAAGTAAATACCGCCCCGGTGGTAATATTTACATTCTGAAGAGTGGATGGCTTGATCAGCCCAGTAAAATCATCGGTAACAGCATATACCTGCAATGGTCCCAAATTCAGCCTTACCCCACCACCAACAGCCATAGTTTGTTGCGGAGAATAAGAGTAAGAAACAATCGTTGATAGCATTTTGCCGACCCTTAAATCGTAAGAAGCCGTCATGGCATAGTTGAATTCATTCTGAAACCACTGCCCCATGAAAGTAGCGCCAAAATAATGTTTTTCACCGACCCTGTAGCGCGTTCCCAAATAAGCCTTGGCAGGCAACCACTCTACAAATTTTTGGTTTTGAAGCGTATCCATCTTCACCTCTTCCTCCATAAATGTTTGAAGGTCAAAATCAGCAAGCTGACTGTCTCCATCTATTCCACCTGTTAGGCTGATTTCCTGTGCATTGATTTCATAATAGCCTTTTTCAATTTTAACCGACTGCCCATTCAAGTTCCAGTTGATCGCCCCAATATCCTGCACAAAAAAACTCGCTTCCCAACGATCGGTGATCTTCACCTGTGTCCCGATATCAATCGCTCCACCGAAATTCCCCTGCATCTTTTTATTCTCCATTTTCTGCTCTTCCAAAAAGATGAGTGGATCAACCACCCCCGACATATTTACATTAGCCGCTTCAAAATCAATAGAAGAATTGAAACTTTGCCCATCCATACGGTAAGTCCCTTCAATCGGACTTGAGGACATGTACCCCATTCCCCACAGGAACTTCACACGCAGCCCGAGGCGTACACGATCGGAAAGTTTTCTGCTATCGCTTAATGACAACTGCCCAAAAAAGTGACTGTAAGTTTCGGCGTATAGGTACTTTTCCTGATCTGTCAGCCGCTTTCCTTCCAAAACATCCTGAATACTGATCGAACTGCTATTTCCATTGATCGCCAAGTCAAGAAAGTCCCGTGACATTTTTTGCTTGGTGAAACCCCGAACATCCAACGACATCATAAACATATTCTTTTCATCACCACCTCCCAAAGACAGGATATTCAACTGTGAAGACGCATAGGTTGTCGATACCTGTGGCAAATTCTTCACTGCCGTCCCCAGCGAAAGGTTTCGCTTTCCATTTTCAAGCATAAACAAATTTCCCAAAGTAGTTGGCGCAGAGAAATTCAGTGTATTTTGTGAAATGCCCGGAAGCCCTAAAATAAAACTTCCCTTGGCTTTAAAGGCAGGATTCATTGAGTGGGTCGCCACCAGATCCTCTGAAGCAAACTGATAAAGGGTTTTCTGAAACTGTGCCTGTGCATGGAACACCATACAACAGGACAGCAAAAAGGCGTAAATGATTTTCATAGGAGTAAAAGTTAGTTGGAAGGAGGGGTAACTTCAGTCATCAGTCCGAGATCAAATTCCATATGCTGATCGCTTGTGAACCTTGCAAAGTCAGGCGAAATATATTCCGTATCAAAAGTGAAATTGAAACGCACTTTATCTGCCGCAAGAAATTCATCCATGGCTGTTTCGTCGAGGTAGATGTAAGTATCGATACTGTCTGCTACAGCTTCAACGATCCAAAAATCCGCAGGAGCAGCCGCAAAAGCCTCCGAGCCATTTAAGAAATCAACTTCGAGTTTTACACCCATCGGCAAATCACTGAAGCCAGAAATCGTCAGCAGGCCTGTCGATAAACCTTCACCCTGAAAAATATCCGTATCGATCGCAGTCACATATTCAAAATTCACCTCTTGAAATTTCACCAACATCGGAATCACAAAAGTCGCCGTTAGGCTGATGGGATTAGTCGCTGACCAAGTGAATGTTCCGCCAGAGTTCCCTTGTGCATCCACTGCAAGCATAATGTTAATGTCCTCTGTTGAGGCATTCATGACCTCCAATAAATTACTGTTGGTGCTTTGAAGGCTATATAAACTTTCACTCTGAGCAATGTGTGTAAAAGCTGGTGATGGAGACAGTTGCGCTGCACCGTTGGAAATCGCACAAGTTGCACTGATAGGCAATGCCGTAGGGTTATTCAGGCTGAGGCTAACGGTTCCGTCACCCCACACAAAATTGGAATGGTCAAAATCAGGCACCATCGGCGAAGGAATAACTGAAGCAATGTTTTGGCTGAAATCCTTTACTTTTCCCGTGAAGCTATTGATCGCCAAGGCGGATAAGGAAGCATCGACCTGCATATTTTCAGGCAACGTATTGGTTGCCAAATTTTCGGTATTGATTTCAAGCTTTACCTTCACTGGGAAGCCCGTTTCATTGGGCACACCGTTAAATTGGAAGCCTGCCAAGCTGATCGAAATTCCATCGGACAAATCTTGCGCCGACAAATTAATAACCTCGGGCACGGCCGCATAGATGGTCAGTGTGGCCGATAGATCATTCATCTGAGAATGGCTGAAACTGAAATCAACCTGCCCTCCTGAAAGAGAAACCTGATCCATTTCCGCAATGATTCCGTCTGTAGATTGCAGTTGAAGTACATATTCTTCTTCCGTATTCGCTATTGGGCTCACCGCAAAATTTTCCTGCTGCGTTACAGGGTCGAAAGAAAACAGTTCCGACAAATCAATCTCGACCGTATTATGCAATTCATACCCTTCCGTGGTCGAAACCAACTCAAAATTACTCGAACTGTCCGCATCTGAATAAGCCCATACATCCTCAAATTTAAAGGAGGTATTTCCTATTGGAACAGCATAAGTTTTAGATCCTTCAACATCAATATCATAATTCTGAAAATCCGTCCATCCTTCTTCACATGAAAAGCTCAGAAATGAAACCAGCAATAGGCCAAGATAATTTCGCATTGTTCTATATTTTGTGATTACTACTGAGGATTAACACCCTCCCTTCACTGAATCACAACGTCCAATACGGAATAGATAGTTGGCTGAAATTAACTATAAATGATCAAGTTAAATCGCTGAAAAATTAAAATTTGGGTACAAAAAAGGAGTAAATAGCTTGTAATTTTTTAGACAAACATCACGTTTTCATGATGAGAATGATACATTGCTGAAAACAGTGGCACTAATCATGAAATAAAAAGGTAACCATGAGAAGGGGCAGTTGTAAGAAAATCTTAAAATTTAACCTCACCTATCGGCATTGATCAGCCCCAAACCCTATTGTATGCGAACTTTATAGCTTCCTAAATACCTTTTGACTAAAATTCCGCGCTGCCCTTTTAATGGGCTCTGCAATGGTACCAGGTAAGTATTGCCGTCCTGCGTCCCTTTTTTACTTTGCAGCTCAAATCCTTGGTTTAAATAGTAATCTACAATTACGGTCACTACCGCATCCTTTTCATCCAGGGAAAAATATGCTCCCTCACTATCAGCATCGACCACAAATCCCTGTTCATCAATCTTAAAGTCATGGAGGTACTGACTCAGGTCTGATCTTTCCTGAATGGAAATGGCAGTTTGCTGCTTTGGGCGGGAGTCGTTGGATAAATTATCAAAATATAAGGTACCGACAGAAATGAACAGTAGCAGGCCAAAACTACCGATAAGCCACAACTTTTTCATAAATTTAAATTTCAGGTTGATCAAGCAATAATAACCAATATTATAAGAATGATAAAGCCATTTGCACTAATTGATGCCCGTGCTCCAAAGGAGGCCATCGAGGCTTTACAAAAAATAATGCCAACGATTCCATTCCTGACCCAAGGATTAACCTATGCGGCGATTTCAGGGCACCCGGATATTTTCTTCGCCAGTATAAATCAAGAATGGATTATTGCCCCAAATACACCACAAAAATACATCGACCATTTCACCGCCCATGAAATCCCTTTTGAGCTTGGCGAAGAAGAAATTGGCGAAAGTTTAAGCGAAAGCACTTATTATAATGTGTTGTTTCACCAGCATACCCTTTATCACAAAGTGGGATTTACCAGTAAAACCATCCTCGAAAAAACTGCCGCTTTACCTTTTACAGCATTACCTCAAGCATATACAAGGTGTTCTGTGTTTGGCGTGGGGAAACATTTAATCACTTCGGATGGTGGAATTGCCAAGGTGCTGAAGCAACGGCAACTTTCGCATTGCCTGGTGCCTCCTCAACAAATTCTCCTTCCGCCGTATCCTTATGGTTTCATCGGTGGGACGATGGGATATTGGCGGGGCACGCTTTATTTTATAGGAGATCCGAGGCACCATGAATGCTACCGACCACTATTGGCTTACCTGAAAAAACACGATATTCAATGGCAAGCCCTGTACAATGGGCCACTTTATGATGGTGGCGGGATTCTATTTGTGGGCTAAGATGTTGTAAAATCGCCGAAAAATAACAATATTGATAAAAGAGGCTAAGGTTGCGTTAAACCTTCTTTACTACTTGCAAAAAATACGATTGCCTTAGCCTCTTATTTTTAACTTTCAGAAAGTGCCTGGCTTTTTTTCTTGATTTCTACCGCCTGACGGTAAATTGACCCCCACTGATCGTTCAGCAATTGTAAATCAGCCAACTTTTCCTGATTTGGAGAACTCCATTCACCCGCTTTCATTTCTCGCATACGAATTTCTTCCACACATTTCAGGCCTTCGGCCATTTGCTCAAAAACCTGATCTACCTGACGGTCATCCTCATACTTTTTCCAGCCTTTCAAAATCAGCAAGGCATCATCAAAAGCACGCAGTACCAGCCGCCTTACTTCAGCCAACCCTAAATCCTCGGCATATTTATTTCCCATCCGCTCTGCATAAATTGAAAGGGTGGCAATGGAAGTCATTAAATTGGCCGATTGAATGACCATCGCATAAATTTCTTCCCCATAAATTTGCTTGGATTTTGGTTCAGTCAGCATCTGATTAAAGGAAACATTAAGCTGACTCTGTGCCAAATGTGCCGACTTACGATCAATTTTATAATTCAGTCTTTTCGCTTCCTCTTCCGTGAAATAAGAAGATACACTTTCAAGATACTTCCTCATCGTCAAAATGCTGTGCTGCACATGGTCAATAATTGAAAGCCGTTGAAAATTAGGCAGAAACAAATAATTTAACAGAAAGGCAATCACCGATCCCAACACGGTATCATAAAAACGGATACCCACCAAATGAATGGCCTGTGTGTCGATAAAAGAGAACAACACCAATACAAAGGGCGTCAGGAACAGCACCCCAAAACCATAATTTTTGCCCAGCCAGAAGAAGGATAAAAGCGACAGTAAAGTCAGGAAAAAAAGCATTACAACGGCATTTCCCTGAAAGAAAAACAAAATTACTGACGCAATTCCGCAGCCCAGCACGGTCCCGAGGAAACGTTCAAAAGTTCGTTTTTTGGTTTCTGAAAAATTGGGTTTCATGATGACAATCACCGTCAGGACAATCCAATAAACTTGCTCCATACCTAAAAAGTGACCAATCGCCATCGACAGTAAAATGGCCAAAGACAGACGAATGGCATGACGATAAAATGGAGATCGAATATTCAGCTCTGATAAAATACGCTCCTGATGATTGTATTCACTCGCAAAAACCTTGAAATCAATTTCTTCCTTTTCAAGGGAAATATCTCCCTGACTGATTTTTGTCATGCGGTTCAACCGCCAGTTAATCTCCGTCAGGTTACGCATAATATTCTTCAGCGCTGTAAAAGAGGCCACAGGAAAATGATCCAGGGAAAGCTCTTTTACCTGTTGAATTTCAATATCAAGGTAATTTAAATGTTCCTGCTGATCATGATGCGTGGTATGCACCGCACCTACAGGCAACGATTCGGACATCCGCTGCAATTCCTGCCCATAACATTTAAGGATTTTATGAATTTTACAGATGATATCAGACTCGCCTAAATCTTTTTGCAGTTGCTGAAGGTCAGTATGTGATGCCGACAACATCTCAAAAGTGTCCACCATATGCCATACAATCATCCCTAACTTGCGGGCCCTTTTGGTCCCTCCTTTCAGGCCTTTTCGACGATCAAAAAGCTCTGTCCGACAGGTGGCCAAATCTTCAATCACCTTCACCCTCTGCGCTAAAATCAGATGGTCGGCCGCAGGATCTGCCGTAAATTGTGTGCTTCTTAACAAGGTAAATTTAGACAGGCTAATGAAAGCATTCCGAAGACTTTCCTCCGCTCCTTTATATCGGCCCACCCGACCCAGAAACAAAGAAACCAAGATATACCCAAAACCGCCAATGCTCATCCATTCGGTCCAGTGTACCGTTCCCGCAAAGTCTTTTTGCGTGGCCATAATATAACAAGCACCAATCAGCATGGCGTTACCCATAACGGCAAATCGGTTTCCAAAAACAGCTACCATTGCCCACAGAAAAGCACCGAAAACCATCCAGACCACTAACAGCCAATAGGATTGGGTAAATAAACCAGTTATAAAAATCGTAATTGAGAGCAAGGCCAAATTACGCAACAGCCAAATGAGCCGATCCTTCAAAACTCCTGGAGAATCTGAAAGGCCCAAAGCCAAAGCACCAAGTGCCCAAGGGACCGCCACCCCCCAATTGTTTGTAAAATATCCCCAAAATACGGGGAAAACCGTCGCCAATGTAATTCTAAAACCCAAAGATAAATTCCCTGATGTCAGGCGAAGAAAATTCCTGCTTTTAATCATAAGTCACAAAGTAAAGGATAATATTTAGCATGATAAAATCTCTGCGCAAGGAATGATAAAAAACAGCTTATTTCGGGGCAATATCCATCGATAAAAACGCACAAAGGCTGATCATCCCTTGCTTTTGAAATCAAAACCGTAAATTAGGGCGATTAATTTTGGGATGAATAATCAGAAAAATCGTTATACCTGAAGCACAATCGATCGAACATGAATACAACACACACTATTTTAATTACAGGCGGCAGTGGCTTTATCGCCTCAAGGCTTGCCCAAAGATATCAGCAAAGCGGCTTAACCGTTCTTGCGCCAAACCGAAAAAGTTTGGACATTTCAGACAGTGACGCTATTCGGCAATATTTTGAATTACACCAACCCACATTGGTTTTTCACCTTGCGGGCATGTCGTCTACAGAAGGCTGCGAGCAAAATCAATTATTGGCTAAAAAAATCAATGTCGATGCCACCACTGAAATCGCCAAAGCCTGCAAAGCACATCAAGCGAAAATGGTCTTTTTCAGTACCGAGCAGGTGTTTAATGGAAATTCAGAAGCGGGGCCCTATACCGAAAGCAGTACGCCGATTCCCAACACCTATTATGGCACTACCAAACTAATGGCAGAAACGGAGGTGCTCAAACATTGTCCGACTGCCTGGATTCTGCGCCTTACCTGGGTTTATGGGCTCCCGACCAAAGAATTCCCTAAGGTAAATCCGAATATTTTATGGGATAGCATTGTTGCGGGAAAGGAAGAAACTTTAATCAGCGCTTCCAAAAATGAATACAGAGGGCTGACTGAAGTTGGTGAACTGATGAGCCACTTGGACCATATTGAAACCATCCCCTATGGCATTTATCATTTCGGCAGTGAAAATAACGTAAGCCGATATGAAATCACGGAATACATTCTGCGGGAGCTTAACTTTGATGCAGACAATTTGCTAAGGGAAAAAAGGGCCGGCATCAGGGATTTACGCCTCAGCAACGAAAAAATAAAGGGAGAAGGGCTTTCCTTCCGCGATAGTAAAACAGCTATTTCCGCTTCTATTAAGGCATATCAACAACAATAGGGCTGCAATGAAAAAAAGGTGATTGGCCATTTATAAAAATGACCCATCACCTTTTTTTATCTTAATTTTTTCAGCCGACTCATAAGGGCAATCCCTATTGAACTGACCTATCAGTAGCCTAAAATTTTCATCATGGCTTTGTGGCTTTGCTCTTTGGAGAACAATTTGGTTGTAATTTCTCCATCCTGATCACGATCGATAATGACGTGTTTAGGCTGCGGAATCAAACAATGCTGTAGGCCTCCGAAACCACCAATGGTCTCCTGATACGCTCCAGTATGAAAAAAACCAATGTATAACGGTTCGTCACGATTGTATTCAGGCAAGAAAATCGCGTTGGCATGTTGTTCAGAATTATAATAATCATCCGAATCACAGGTCATTCCGCCCAGTAATACTCGCTCGTAGGGATCATTCCAGCGATTGATCGGCAACATAATAAACCTTCGACTGATCGCCCAAACATCAGGAAGCGTCGTCATGAAAGAACTGTCAATCATATTCCACGACTCCCGATCATTTTGTTTTTTCTGATTGAGGATCGAATAAATCATACCACCACTTTCACCCACAGTAAAAGAACCAAATTCTGTAAAAATATGAGGTTCATCAATCTGATCTTCTTCACACATTACTTTTATCAGGCCGATAATTTCCTCCGCCATATATTCATAATCGAAGTTGAAGCTTAACGAAGTGGATACAGGGAAGCCCCCACCAATATTAAGACAATCCAATTCAGGGCAGATCTTTTTCAGTTCACGATAAACCTTCAAACACTTCCGCAATTCGTTCCAGTAATACCCCGTATCGCGGATACCCGTATTGATGAAGAAGTGCAACATGCGCAATTTCAATCGCGGATTTTCCTGAATCTTCTTTTTATAAAAGGGAACGATATTTTTATACCCTATCCCCAATCTCGAAGTATAGAATTCAAATTTAGGCTCCTCTTCAGAAGCGATTCGAATGCCAAGATTGATCGTTTTATCATCGTCCACCAATTCCGTTAGGGCGTCCAGTTCACGATAGTTATCCAGTATCGGAAAGGTATTATGATAACCACTGTTGATTAAATTGGCAATATTCTCCACATATTGCTCTTTTTTAAACCCATTACAAATGATGTAATTCTCCTTGCTGAGCAGCCCTCGCTCAATCAGATTTTCTACAATATTGATATCAAAGGCAGAGGAAGTCTCGAGGTGGATATTATTTTTGAGCGCCTCCTCAACAATAAAAGAAAAGTGTGAGCTTTTGGTACAGTAACAATAATTATAAGAGGCCTGATAATCCACCTTCGCCATGGCTACATTAAACCACTTTTTTGCCCGCTTGATATTGCGCGAAATATTCGGAAGGTAGGAAAAGCGCAATGGAGTACCATATTGTTTGATCAAATCAGACAATTCAATTCCCTCGAAGGAAAGTTCTCCTTGCTCATTCACATCGAATGCTTCATTTGGGAAATCAAAAGTTTGATCCACCAAATCAATGTATTTATTCTTCATAACACTAAACTAACCAAGACACTTACCCTTTGAAAAGAACAAATAAGAAAGATGAATCAGTAAAAATGAAATCACTTAAATAAAATAAATCTAAAATAATGACTAAAAACGGCCATTATGACCATACCATTAAAATATTTCGAAATATAGTGTATAAAATTTAATATGCAACAATATTTCCATTCACTTTACTGAGTAAAAATCAAAGCCATCTAAATCGGTTAAATACTTTATTTGATCGCAAATAATTTGATTTATTGGTAGCAAAATAAAGCGTGAATAGCCATTTTTGCTTCATGGATGAAATCAATTTAACAGGCGAATGGCACTATCATGAAGATTTTGGCTATGGGACTTCTAAAGGGCATTTAGTTTTAACAGATCAGGCGGGAGAAATCACGGGCACCCTATTGGCGACTGAACAAAGCGAAGATGCGGAAACTTTCCGTGTGAAATTATTGGTAGAAGGAAAAATACAGGAAGGGGAAATTAGCTTTCTACAGCTCAGTGCGACCTCCTATGAAATTATCGAAGGTGAAGTAGACGACTACCAGCTTGATAAGTGGCGGGGGCGAATCATGTCGGACAAATTAATTGTGGGTGAGGCCGAAGACGACCAAGGTGTGTTGGGGATTTTCACCTTTAAACGTACCTGAGAAGGACGGTCGTATAAGTCTGTTTTGTGATCAGATCACTGAATAGCGAAATGCTATTTCATTTCTATCGGCCGAATTGTACGGCTATTTCAAGGAGATAACAAAAGACCGTTCTATCATCGCATGGACTTAATCGCCCGACAATTTTCAATTGTTTTTTAATTTTTTATCCACAGATTAAAGGGATGTAATTGAAGACAACAAGCACACTTTAAACACCTCAATATCATCTTTTCACAATAAATAAAAAGGACTTTGGTGGTTGCTCCCTAAATATCTAATCTCAATAATCTGTGGACAACAGTGCTACAGCACTAAACTTTTTCGCCCAATAGCGACCTAATCACTACAGAAGCGACCATCCCTCCTAACATCGGTGGCATGTAGGAAATGGTACCGATAACCGATTTCTTGTGCATGAGCCCATCTACCTCGTGAACCTTTGAAGTGTCGATATCTTCAGGAGAAAACACTACTTTAAAGCCTTTACGAATCCCCATTTTATGCAATCTTTTGCGAAGCATTCTTGCCAGCTTACAATTGTAGGATTTCGAGATATCAGCGACCGTCAATTTACTTGGATCCATTTTCCCTCCTGCACCCATCGCTGAAACTAAAGGTAACTTACGTTGCAAACAGTTGGAAATCAGGAATATTTTTGGTGTCAGGGTATCTATACAGTCCATCACATAATCATATTGGTCACGGTCAAGCAATTCCTGAATCTCAACATCAGTCAGGTATTGATTTACCACCGTCAGCTCCAAATAAGGATTGATGTCCAACAGTCGTTCGCCAAGCACAGTAGCCTTTTCTTTACCCACCGTGCTATCTAAAGCAACCAACTGTCGATTTTTATTGGACAAGTCCACCGTATCGCCATCAACGATCGTCATCTTGCCCACTCCTGCCCGCGCAATACATTCTGTCGCGAAGCCACCAACACCACCGAGCCCAACAATCAGGACGTGGCTATTGGCCAACATTTTTAATTTCTCATCGCCGAGCATTAACTCGGCACGTTCTAACCATGCATTATCCATAGCGAATTATTATAGGGATTTTGTTTGAGTCAATTATGGATATAGATCCTTAAAGTTTTGCCACAACTGAAGGCGAAGCTCATCGAGCGACTTACCACTGAGGTCGGCTGCCGTCTGATAAATTTTGACCAGCGGAGCTTCCGATTCATCGGTTTCCAGAAACAAGCGATCAATAGGCAGTTCTCCGAAGGTCTGCTGTAATTGATCAGTCTCCAGTAAATGCGCCCCAAAAGAAAGGTAAAAACCCGCCTGAATCAACTGATCGGCCAATATTTTTTTTCCTCTGAAACCATGAATAACCATTTTTAATGATGAGGGGCGTTGCTTGCGCAAGCGAAGCAAATCAGCATACGCTTTTACCTGATGAATAACCACGGGCTTTCTCAACTGTTTAGCAATATCAAGTTGCTCTTCAAAAATTAGCGTCTGAGTTTTCACATCAACCTCGTACCGATAATCAATACCACACTCCCCTATCATAAGCACCCGGGGGTCGTCGAATGCAGAAAGTTGTAAGGATGGTTTGGGCGTTTGCTGAAATTGCAAAGGATGAAAACCTACAGAGCCAATATCTGAGCGAAAATCCTCCCCATAGCAATGATTCATTATGGTAAATTCAGAAGTCGAAGCCTCCCGATGACTATGGATATTCAGCAGCTTATTTACGGGCAACTCAATCATCTTCAAGTGCAATTGGATCGATAGCAGGCACTTGGGCATGTTTGAGGTATCGGCCACCATTTAAATAGCGGTCAAACAAATCGCGTTCGGGCCAATGAGGCACCAAGGCCATTCCATAACGCATGGCATTCCGAATTTGGGTAGGCATATGGTTTCGTTTATAGGTTGAAGTATTGAGAATCATCACCCATACCGTGCCATCCTTTTCACGGGAAACCATCGCTGAAGTACCTGCTAAAGTACCCGTTCGCCACCAGTGTTTCCCTGAAGCTGCTCGCCAGCCCATCACTAAAGAGGGGTTCAGTTTATTCTGAGGCGTGACCATCTCGTGAACAGAGGATTTGGAAAGCAATGGCGGGACCTGGCTGTCCTGCACCCCATTGGCGCCAGCGACAATCCTTGCCAAATCCGAAGCGGAAGCAATCCAGCCTCCAGCACCTTCAAGGTGAGGCAAGCCCGAAGCACCAGCGGTTGTCAAGGCTTCTTTATTAAAATCGTAATTGGATTCCCGCTTGTCCATCTTCGGAAAATCATAATAATCCACTTCGAAGCGGTTACGGTCTTTATGCAAAGCCTTGCCAAGCTCCATATCAGAAATCCCCAAAGGCTGAAGCACACTCCAGCGCACAAAATCCTCATACTTCATATCGGTAACCGATTCAATAACCCTTGATAATATCAGGTAACCGAAGTTGCTGTATTCATAGCCTCGTCCCGGAGTGAAGCGTAATCGGCGCTTTTTCAGCGTGAAGGAAATCAAACTGTCGGTTGGAACGGGCAATGTCCAACCCTGGGATTTTGCAAGTTCAGGCCCTTCGAAAAGAGGGTCGCCAAGCTTTGCCGTAAAGCCTCCTTGATGATACAAAAGTTCCCGACAGGTGATACGGCGTGTTCGTGAATCCCTGAAAGAATTATAAATAGGCCCTTGCAGGTAGCCGTCGGTGCCAAAAACAGGCTTATCAAGATCAAGAATACCAGATTCTACCAGGCGCATAATCGCAATACCTGTTACCAATTTAGAAACAGAAGCAATGCGAAAAAGATGGGTGGGATTGACTTCTAAAGTATGCGAAGTATCGGTATATCCAAACCCCTTGGCATACACCAATTTATTATGTTTCATCACCGCAACCGATGCCCCCACAATATCCCAACGGCGCATCCACCGCTCAATATAAGCGTTCATCTTTTTGAAATCTTTTCCTTCCGAAATCACATTTTCCAAAGAAGGGGTCAGGTATTCCTTTTCATAGTCAATGGGCTCTTTACCCGTATGCGCAGAGAAGGGCGCCACGGGAAAAATCACCATCAGTAGGCTGAGCATACTGAATATCACTAAAAATGAATGCGCTTTTAGACGGTCAAAAATCACAATAAAAATCTATCTGTTCAACATTAGGCGTACATTTTGAAGCGATACGCCTTGGTACAAAAATATTAAAAGGGAAAATCGTGCGAAACTTTCAAAAAAACAGGATAAGCAAATTTAAAGGCTGAATAGTCACATTATTTAAATGTTAAAACTTAATTGATTTTGAGAAACGCCCATTAAATTTGATAAACGATATAAAATTCGTGCCCCCACATTGGCGTCCCAGGGATCATCACCTACTTCTGAAAGATCGAAACCAATGATGGTTCTACCCGAACGAACAGTCTGCTCCAAAAGGTATAGCGCCTCATTGAAGGATAAACCTCCTGCAACAGGCGTTCCCGTATTTGGGCAAAGGGATGGATCGAGCCCATCAATATCAAAGCTAATATAAACATGCTGAGGCAATCGTTCCACAATTTCCGTCACTTGCTGATGCCAACTGATGCCTTGGAAATGTCCTTTTTTTAGCTGAGCATCAGTAAACATGACCACCCGCCCATCAGACGCCTCGACGAGCTTTACTTCATCCTCACAAAAATCTCGAATTCCTACCTGAACCAATGATTTTACTTCTTCCAATTGCAGCACATTGTGCATAATTGAAGCATGGGAAAACTCGAAACCTTCATAGGCTTCACGCAAATCAGCATGCGCATCAATATGCAGAATGCCAAAATCGTTGTGCACCTCAGCCAAAGCACGAATCAGTCCCAAAGGCGTAGAGTGATCACCGCCAATTGTGGCAACCAACTTCCGTGCGGCTAAAAGTTCACTGCTTTGCTGATAAAGCCAGTCATTCAGCTTTTCACTCCCCTTATTAATTTCCGATAAAACAGCCTGATTTTCTTTTGCATCAACGGTGGTCGTCCCTTCTTCCAACGCTTCAATATATGGATTGACCTTCTGACGCAAATCAGCCCCCAAAGCAGATAGCTTTTCGGGGAATTCCGCCAAAGCAATACCCAGCTTCCAGGCATCAGTAATATCCTCCTGATAAAAATCCAATTGAGGAGAAGCTTCCAAAATTGCCGCGGGTCCCTTGCTTGTCCCTTCTCTAAAAGAAACCGTTACGTCCCACGCCACAGGAATCACGACCAGCTTGGCGTTTTCTACAGAAAAGGGCATGCCGAACAGCCGCCCTTGCACGCCTACACCATTTGGATCAAATGTATTGATGTCGAATTTTTCTGAACTCATAATGTTTCTAAGGTTTGACCTACAGCTAATCGCCGATCAATAATTTCTGCCCGATGAACTTTCCCACTGAAAGCCGAGCATAATAAAGAGATACTTTGATTTAAATCAATATCATCAGCACATGAATAAAAATCAAAAGAAGCAAAGCCACATTCAGGCCAGGTATGAATAGAGAGGTGACTTTCCTGAATCACAACCACCCCAGAGACACCCTGAGGCTCAAACTGATGAATGACTGATTTTACGATGGTTGCTCCCACCTGTTGTGCCACTTGTTCCAATAATGATTGTACCATTTTACAATCATCTAAAAGGGCAGCATCACACGCTTTCAGGTCCAGCAACAAATGCTGTCCGCCAATACCAATCTTTGAATTCATACCATTCTATTTTTTGCAACTCCAAAGATGATAAAAATATCTTAAACCCGAAAAAAATTGCTATTTTGAGCCACAAATAGCCTATACTCCTTAATTTTGCACCAATTCATAAGCCTATAAACAAGCAATCTAATGCAAAGCCCAGGGATAAAAAAAGTAAAATTAAACCTCAATGAATTGATTGAAGGAGTGGATTTTTACAAAGATGAGCGGGGACGAACAGTCTTTACCCGAGCTTTTCACCTGAAAAGGGGGCACTGCTGTAAGCCAAGAAGAGCCAATAAATGTAAAGAATGCCCCTATAAAGAATAAAAAACCATATAAATTTGTTGTATATCCATATATTTGTCGTTGAAAAACTATCAGCAAGTATTGCTTGTTGCTTACTTGTAATTATACAAATACAACTTATACTCCAAATTCATGAAAACAATCTACCTATTGCTTAGCCTATGCTTATGCATTTTATTCATTCAGCCGACCCAGGCGCAAACTGATGTTGGTGCAGGTGGGGATATTCAACTTGGGCTAAAATTCTCCCCCGTATTTTCCTACTCACGAATTGATAACAGCAGCCCTGACTATGACATTTCAAGAGGTGGCACAGGAACAAAATTTGCTTTTGGTTTGGTCGCTGATCTTCCCTTCGGCGCCAACTACTATTTCAGTACAGGTTTAATTTACCTGCCAAAAGGAGCCAAAATAGACTATACCAACAAAACCACAGGGGAATCAGGCACTGAAAAATACAAAACACACTATTTGCAAGTTCCACTGACCATCAAGTTAAGAACCAACGAAATCGCAGAAAGCATCAGCGGTTATGCTCAACTTGGAACTGCCGTGGATTTCAAAATCAATGACGATACAGGTGGCGACAAATTCATTGTCGAGAAATTCTTCTTTATGGATGTATCCTTAGTTGTTGGCGGCGGGATCATGTATGACCTCCCATTTGGTAACACCATTGGTTTGGGGATTATGTACCAACGCGGGCTGATCAATGCCGCAAGAGATGGGCAGGACATCCGACTGAAAAAAGACTTGTTGGTATTGGATGCCACTTTCTATTTTTAGACAAAAAAGAGGCTGCCGTATCGGTCGTTTCCATCATCAAATCACCTGATTATAAATGCTCATTCCTATTTTGCATCACATCGCTTGAAGCTTTTGCCCGATGCAAACCACGGAATAAATCAGTAACTTATGAAGAAACGACAAGGATACCACAGCCCCTTTCAAATATCTATGGCGCAATGTACTTACCTGCCGAACGGCTATACCGACAGGCATTGACCCAAAATGAAATTTCGCTAAAACATGCTAAAGAGCGCTCTATTAAAAATTAGAGGGCTCTTTTTCGTTGTGCTCCTCCTGCTGATCCCAAACAGGTAATTTGCGTTCAGGATCATCTTTCAATACCTTTCTATAGTAACTTTCACTTGCCCCCTTTTGCTTGATGCGGTTTTGCTCATCTTTCACATAGCCATCATTGTATTTCATGATCAGGAACTGCCCCAAGTCAATCCAGTCGGCAACGACAGATTCTGCGGTATTATTCGTGTAGTCCGTCATCATTTCTATGGCTCCTTTTTTATTCTTCTTCAATTCCGCCACCACTTTTGCTTCAAATGTCGCCTGCTGATCGATCAGCTCTGATTCAATCGCTGATTGCTTCTTTTGAACATCTTTCACCATATCGTTATAGCGAAGATTGACGTAATTGCCTACAAAATTAAAAACCCACCAAGCCGACGACCACGAAAATTTATTGATATCACCAGTATTGAAAGCGACAGGCATTTTGGTGCTTGACACATAAACAGGCATATAGCAATTGGTATAATTGTTATCCAATCCGTACCACATTAAAGCCCCAACCTCTCGGGGCAAATCAGCCCTTAACTGCGCAATAAAACTATAAGCCGTTACAGGAGTGGAAATCGGGCGCTCCCAGGAGCAAGTCGTGTCATCGACTTTCCAGGTCATTGGGCGCGCATAATTTGGCGAGCCGTAAGCCCCCGACGCAATCCCTTTACGCATATCCCAAGGCATGCCCTCGTAATGATCCCGAACCAAAGACATCATATTTTTTAAACTGATTTTTTCATCAGGCTTAATCCATAGCGGGTAGGCCTCAGCCCCCTGAACACCACGACAATAGTCCGAAGACAAATCCATTGAGGGTGCCATACGGTGGTACAAACTATACACCCGACTTTCACAATAGCGAAGCTTTGCAGGGGAAACGGGATCATAGGCTGAATTGAACTCAAAAGGCTTTCCAGATTTCGGATCGTAATACCCCTTTTCAACAGCGAAACTCACCACATCATGGGAATAAATACAGTTTTCAGGATCATTCATTGGAAAACTACTGATTCTACTATGGTTTGCATGTGCCACCACCATACCATCAGGAATTCGCTGAGCCACATAAAGCGCGCCGTGGCTCCCCTCGCCCTTGCCAATCATCTCCAGCAACCAAGCCTCATTGGGATCAACAATACTGAAACTCTCCCCTTCCGAACCATAACCATATTGCTCCACAAGATCAATAATAATATGTACCGCCTCTTTGGCCGTTTTCGCACGGCGAACCGCTTCCTCCATAAGGTGCCAGTATTCCTGCGCAACGGAACGGTTATGTAACTCGTGGCGGCCCCCAAAAGTGGTTTCACCGATGGCGACCTGATATTCATTAATATGATAGCCCAAAGCTGTATAGCTTTTTTTAGGCTGAGGGATATTTGCCCGAACGCCATTTGGCCAGCTGATCAACTCCACACTATCCCGTTTGGACCAACGTTGCCCCGCATGAATAGGCAGAACAGGGATATACTCGCCATCGTTGGCATAAAACAACATCGTTGAACCATCCGCAGAGGCTCCTTTAGTAACGATAAGGTTCGTACAGGCTTTGGCGCTTTCTGTCATCAATAGAATGACGCCCACAAAAAATAATAATCGTTTAATCATATCAGTCTTTCCTAAAAATCAAATTCCAATATCGAAACGATGGGGCAAATTTCAGTCAATAATTCGGATACATCAGGCATACAAAGCCACTGTAGCTGTTCAACAGTAAAAAAAGACGATAAAAAGCATACAACATAAAAAGCTGCGGTTAGCGAATAAATCAGGCTATTGATAATTGTTTGAAAAATAAATGCCCGCGGGAGAGTTGTAAGATTAGATGCCCAAATGCTATTCTATGATAAGACCTTTCCTATTCCTGCTCAGCTTACTTTTCTTCCTCCCCTCCATCAATTGGGCTCAGGGCCGAATGGCCAAAAAAGGGTATGCGTACCACACTTCACCGCAAAGTCCTTTGAAGGTGAATCTGTTTGCGGGAGTCAATGCCTATTATGGGGAATTTGGCAAACCATTTCAGCCCAAATCACAAAATGGCTATGCCAATCCGAACCTCGGAATTGGTCTGGAGTATGATGTATCGAACAGGGCCATGTTACGGATTGATGCCAGCTGGTTTAAACTGATCACCAAACAAATCAATAATAACAATTCGCAAGCAAGAGCAAGTACCACAGGTTACGAAGCCTGGGTGGGCTATAATCGGAATATCTTTTTGTCCCTGCAATCAGGAAGAAGTCGGAATTTCTTTTCCATGTATTTATATATCGGTCTTGGCATGATGGCCTTTAAACCTGAAATCGCCAATGCAGATGATGGTATCGATGGTGAAAATTTCCTTGATCAACAGCTGGAAGTGATGGTTCCTTTGGGTGGCGGGCTGCGGTATCACTTCAACGACACCTGGCAGCTTACTGCCGAGGGGGGTGTCCGTATATCTGGCACAGATTTGCTTGATGGGAAAGAGCTGAAATCGCGCTTACCAGATTTACTCTTCCCGCTCAATATAAAAATCAGTTACCGATTTAAAGGCAAGGGGAAAAGCAAATTCTTGTATCGGGATTATTCAAAGTTCAGGAAAAAGAATCCCTATATAAACAAAGGCTATTGATTCAGGAATCCTTCAGCCAATGGATAAGTTCTTTGTTCGACGACAAAAGGGCATCCATCAGTTCAAGGAGCTTTTCATATTCATCAGACATTTTCTTGACATCTTCGGTGATGATCGGATTGTTGGACATCTTAAATTTATGAAATTGACGAAAACCTTCGAGGATTTTCTGCATGTCGTCCGACTGTCCGATAAATCGCTCCAAGCGTTTCTTATTGTCCTCTAATTCCTCAATGAAGTGCTCCGTAGCTTCTCCTTCTCCTAAATTCGTAGGATTGGATTCACTATTCACTTTCTCCATTTCTTCTTGAATGATTGCGATATTTTGCAAATCTTTTTCAAGAAACTCCGACACCTCTACATTGAAAAATTTACATATTTTTAATAGATTTTCAATTTTTGGCTCTGCCGTCATTTTCTCGTAAGAGGCGATATTTCCTCTGTTAAGTCCGAGATGCTTAGCCAATTGCTCCTGGCTAAAATTATTCTGCCGACGTAAAAACTTTAAGTTATCCGCAAAGTATTTCATGAAAATCTAAAAGGGTGTTATCAATAATTAATCTACAAATATAAGACATATTTCATTGCTCAATACACCACAAGTTGTAATTATTTTTTACAAACAGCCTTGAATTGTAAAAATTATTGTCTAATTTTGCAGAATAATTAAAAAAAGCGGGTATCGCCTGCTTATTCTTCAACTAAATTAGTCATTATCGGTTTTACAGCAAAAAATACGGCAAAAAAATTATTACCACCAATAGCCCTCTTACCTACGGGCCAACATATTTCACGCCGTTACTCCCTGCGTGCCTGTCAAAGAAACAGGCAACATGTAAATATTTTTTACATTACGGGAAATTTTTTATACAAATTGCTGATTCCCAATAACACCGATAAGCCTCCTGCTTGTTATTCAATTTAGTATTGTTATTTTCAATAGCATACTTCTCTTGATCAATATGATTATCAATCCCTACCCAACCCTTCCAACTTAAAAATATTCTGAACTCAAAATTTTTGCATGAAGTATTCATTACCTATTATTCTATTACTGTTTACCATTCTGCCTTTCAGTATACAGGCACAAGATAAGCCCGAACTCCATGTAGGGGGAGCGTTGCGGTTTAACTACAATTACTCCAACTGGAAAGAAGGCCACAAAAAAAGAGGTGGCGATTTTGGCTATGATGTCTTCAGGATTAATGCACAAGCCAAATACAAAGGCGTTAAGCTTGATGCCGAATATCGCCTCTATTCAACACCGTTTGGTGGTGGCATGCTAAAGCAGGGTTGGTTAGCCTATGATTTCAGCCAAAATGATGAAATTCAGCTCGGTTTAACGCAAGTACCTTTCGGGATTACACAATACAATTCACATAACTGGTTTTTCAGCATCAATTATTACGTTGGGCTTGAGGATGATCACGACATGGGATTCAAATATTCTCATCAGGGCGAACACTGGGATTTTGATCTGGCGTTTTTCAAAAATGCTGAAGAGATGAATTTTGGCAGCTACTCTGATGCTTCTTACAGTCGCTATTCCTATGATGTAACCTCGTTCAGGGACGCGGCAGGCAATTATAGTTATCGAAATAAAGAAACAAACACCGTTAATGGGCGCTTAAAGTATAAGGCAACCACGGGTGAGGTTAAGCATGAGTTTGGAATTTCAGGCCAATATGGAGGAATCTATAATCTGGATACCGAAAACATGGGCGACCATTATGCTTTTGCGCTGCACTATGAGATGAACTACAAACGCTTTAATATCAAAAGCCAGTTCGCTCAATATGAATATCATACTGCTGGACCAGATACCGAAAGTAAAGATTTAATTGCCATGGGTGCTTATGGCGCGCCTTATTTTGTTGCGGCAGCTGCCAATTTATATACTTTCGGAGTTTCTTATACACAACCCGTAAGTTGGGGACCAGTCTCTTCCTTACAGTTCTATAACGACTTCGGCTATATGGACAAAGCGGTCGCATCTTTTACAGATACTTACCAGAACACTACTGGCGTTTTGGTTACCGCAGGCAATGTCTATACTTATATTGACCTTGCAGGTGGAAAGAACCAACCATGGCTCGGCCCCGATTTTAACGAAGGCTTAGGAGAAGGCAATCCAGATGCGGATTACACTTTTCGCTTCAATATTAACGTCGGATACTATTTCTAAGAAAAAAATTCATCATGAATATGAGTGAAAATACACCAGTAAAAATTAAAGTTGAAGATCTTTCATTAATCTTTGGAGCGCAAAAGAAACGTGCGCAAAAATTGTTGGATGAAGGCGTATCAAAAACAGAGATTTTAGCAAAAACAGGCTGCACCATTGGGGTCAATAAAGCCAATTTTGAAATTTTCGAAGGTGAAATCTTCGTGATCATGGGGCTTTCGGGCAGTGGGAAATCTACTTTGCTTCGATGCCTTAATAGATTGCACACCCCAACGGCGGGTAAGGTGTTGATCAACGGACACGACATCACTAAGGAAACCAACAAAGAATTGCTTGAAACCCGACGCACTGAACTGGGCATGGTATTCCAAAAATTTGGCTTGCTACCTCACCGTTCGGTATTGGAAAATGCTGCTTTTGGGCTGGAAATTCGGGGAGAAGGCGAACAACAACGCCTCGCTCAAGCGGCGGAAGCCCTGGAAACAGTAGGACTCAAAGGCTATGGCGACAAGCTCCCTTCTGAACTTTCGGGGGGAATGCAGCAACGTGTAGGTTTAGCACGTGCTTTGGCCAATAACCCTGAAGTTTTATTGATGGATGAAGCTTTTTCAGCATTGGATCCACTGATTAAATCGGATATGCAGGATGAGTTGCTGGAGATCCAAAGCAAGCTCAAGAAAACCATCGTTTTCATTACCCACGACCTTGATGAAGCCATTAAAATTGGTGACCGAATCGTGATTATGAAAGATGGGGTGATCGAGCAGTTGGGTACCGCAGAGGAAATTCTTACCAATCCTGCCAGTGAATATGTCGAGGCGTTTGTGGAAAAAATTGACCGCAAGTCTGTCATTACCGCTGGCACCATGATGTTCGAAAAAGTGACTAAAGTAAACGTGAAGCACCACGGACCTGAAGGGGTTATCCGCAGAATGCGAACCGCTGGAATGGAAGTGCTTCCTGTTGTTGATGAAAATAAATCCTTCCTCGGCTTTGTGTGGCTGCAAGATGCGATCGAGTCTTCAAAGGCGAAGAAAAGCTCTATTCAGGACATCATCAAAACGGAGGTACCGAGTG
Source organism: Persicobacter psychrovividus (assembly GCF_036492425.1). Classification (NCBI taxonomy): domain Bacteria; kingdom Pseudomonadati; phylum Bacteroidota; class Cytophagia; order Cytophagales; family Persicobacteraceae; genus Persicobacter; species Persicobacter psychrovividus. Next base: position 331,394 of record NZ_AP025295.1, on the reverse strand, counting down.
TGTACGCTGAATATACCGTGGAAGAAATGCTGCCTTTGATGGTGGGCACGAAATCCCCGCTTGCAGTGGTTGACCCGAATACGAACAAATTGCTTGGAGTTGTTTACCAAACTTCGCTGATCATTGAGGCAACAAAATATGACAGGGCAGAAATTAAGGAAATGAAAGAACAAGCAAACGACCAATAATCATGGAGAAAAAAATATTCTTAGGAAAATATATCAAGGTGGCCATTGAGGTGCTTGAAGAAAAGCTCTACCCGATATGGAATGCCATCGACATCGCCATCAGCTGGACTGTTGATACCTTCAATCATCTATTGTTGGCAATCCCCTTCCCAATCTTTGTTTTGCTTATTGGCGCCATTGCCTACTACTCTCGAGCAGGGAAAGATGGATTTAATAAAAAAGGATTCAAAAAAGGTTGGGGCTTAGCACTTGGTTCTATTTTGGGACTCATTCTAATTTACCTTCTGGGCTATTGGGTGGAAGCCATCCAAACGACCACACTGGTACTCACGGCTACGTTTATCTCTCTGTTATTGGGAATTCCAATGGGGATCATGGCGGCAAAAAACAGGGTAGCCAACATGATTATCAAGCCATTGCTGGATTTGATGCAAACCATGCCTGCCTTCGTTTACCTGATTCCTGCTATTTTCTTTTTCAGTGTTGGTAATACACCTGGTGTAGTGGCTACTGTTATTTTCTCCCTGCCGCCAGCGGTTCGTCTGACCTCACTTGGGATTAAAAATGTACCTTATGATGTGATAGAAGCAGGTTATGCTTTTGGTGCCACGGAACAACAGATTCTTTTCAAAATTCAGTTGCCTCTGGCCATGCCAACAATTCTTGCGGGGATTAACCAGGTGATCTTGCTGTCACTTTCTATGGTTGTTATTGCCTCTATGGTAGGTGCGCGCGGACTTGGTGCAGTAGTTTATCAGGGAATTCAGCAGAATGATATGGCCAAAGGATTTGAATCAGGTTTGGGTATCGTAATCCTTGCCATCATCCTGGATCGCGTAACGCAATCGTTCGGAAAGAAAAAATAACCAAGCAAAACAGATTATGAAATTTATACTCAATAAAAGTATCTCTCTTCTGTTGGTGGTATGTATGACCGTCTGCATGATCTCCTGTTCGGGATCAAGACCCATCGACCCAAACAAAGCGACCATCCTTTATCCCAATTGGGCGGAAGGTATTGCGATGACTTTCCTTGCGGAAGTTGCTTTGAAAGCCCATGGTTTTGAGGTGGCACTGATAAGCCTTGAACCAGGACTTATTTATGGTGACCTTTCAAAAAAACACCCTACAGGTGATTTCATGCTCGATGCATGGTTGCCACATACCCAATCAGATTACTGGAAAGTGTATGGCGACAAAATTGATATTGTAGGTAATGCTTTCGATGATGGATCTACGGGATTGGTCGTGCCTTCTTACGTGGACATTAACTCTATCGAGGAGCTGAATGCGCATCGTGATGAGTTCAAAGGAAAAATTATCGGAATTGGTAGTGGTGCTGGTATTCATGCCAACACGGAAAAAGCCATCAAAACCTATAACCTGAATTTTGAACAGGTAACTTCCAGTGGTTCTGCAATGGTAGCGACCCTCGAAAAGGCCATTTTAAGACATGAACCTGTAGTGGTTACAGGCTGGAAACCACACTTTATGTGGGGACAATTTGATCTGAAATTCTTGAAAGACCCGAAAGAGGTTTTCCCGAAAGATGCCTGCTCGATTATCGCAAGAAAGCGTTTGAAGCAAGATAAGCCGAGATTGTTTTCTGTACTTACCAAGCTCAACCTTTCAGAAGAGATGCTGAATGAGCTGATGAAAGATGTGCAAAAAGACGATAAAATCGGTGCTAAAAACTTCTATCAGAAGCACAAAAAAACCATTGATGCTTGGTTTGACTAAGATCAATTAAAATAAAAAAAGGCTGCCTTCGATCATCAATCGCTGGCAGCCTTTTTTCTGTTTAAGCCTGAAGAATTAGTCTTTCAAATCCCACAGTTCTTCCATCTCTTCCAAAGATTTACCCTTGGTTTCAGGAACACATTTGTAAATGAATGCGATCGTAACGAAACACATCAGTCCATACACCCAAAATGGAAATCCACCGTGGAATTGCTGATCAAGGGTTTCGTTTTCCATCATCATCGGGAAAGTTTGTGCCACTAATGCGTTAGAAATCCATTGTGCCGCTACAGCAATTGCCATACCTGTTCCCCTCAGTTTGTTAGGGAAAATTTCTGACAATAAAACCCAGGTTACAGGTCCTAATGAAACCGCAAAACAGGCAATGTAGCCCAACACAAAAATCAGCAAATATCCTGCGGTATTCTCAAAATATGCCGCAAAACCGATGGCGGTAATACATATCCCCATTCCGAGTGCGCCAATCAGCATCAACGGCTTACGCCCCACTTTATCAACCGTATAAATGGCCACTACCGTGAACGACAGGTTCACCGCGCCAACAATGATGGTCTGCAACATCGCCGAGTCGGCTCCGCTACCCATATTCTTGAAAATCTCTGGCGCAAAATACAAAAACACATTAATACCTGTGATTTGCTGAAAGATACTGATACAAACCCCGACGAAAATCACCCACACTACTTTCATGTTTCGGTAATTGACACGAATTTTCTTTCCTGCTTTATCACTCAGTGAATCTCGGATCTCCGCAATTTTTGCACTGATCAACGATACATCACCAATTTTCTGCAAAACCTGGCTCGCCTGCTCGTCCCTGTTTTTCATCACTAACCAACGAGGGCTTTCAGGAACAAAAAACAACATGATAAAAAAGGCAAGTGCAGGGATGGTTTCAGAACCAAACATATAACGCCAACCCATATTAACATTCCAGACCGCATCGCCTTGTACCGCGATACCATAGTTTACAAAATAAACGACTAACATTCCGAAAATAATGGCGAACTGATTGCATGCCACCAGTTTCCCCCGCATTTCTGCAGGTGCCATCTCAGCAATGTATAAAGGCGAAACCATAGATGCCAAACCAACACCTACCCCACCGACAATACGGTAAATAGAAAACATGGTAAAGTTATCTGCCAGGCCAGAACCGACCGCAGAGATCGAAAACAACACCGCGGCCAATAACATGGCCTGCCGACGTCCAAAACGATTAGACCACCAACCCGCAATGGCCGCACCAAACATACAGCCAAACTGCGCGCTACTTGCTGCCCAGCCCATCTCGGCGGCACTCAAATTGAAATACTCTCGGAGTGGCCCAATGGCCCCAGATATCACGGCAGTGTCATATCCAAATAAGAGACCTCCTAAAGCGGCCACCAAAGTAATGCCGACGATGAAAAAGTAATTTGTAGCGCCCGATTTAATCTCGGGTTCCGCTACTTTTAAGGTTTCCTGCATATCAAAAAGTTAAAAAAAGGGATCCTGAAAAGATCCCAATAAAAATTATGCTTCAATTAATTCCTGTGCTTTGGCGTGATCCGCCAAAAATTGTGCAAGCCCTTTGTCTGTTAAAGGGTGTTTTGTCAGGTTGGTGATAACTTTGAACGGACAGGTGGCAACATGCGCTCCTGCTTTGGCACAATCCAAAAGGTGCAAAGAACCACGTACCGATGCGGCCAATACCTCGGTATTCAGCGATGGATAATTGTTGAAAATAGTAACAATATCACGGATCAATGTCATCCCTTCCGTAGCGATATCATCCAATCGGCCGATAAAAGGTGATACATAAGTCGCACCCGCTTTGGCTGCAATAAGAGCTTGTGTGGCAGAGAAAATCAAGGTACAGTTCGTTCGGATTCCCTTATCAGAAAGGTACTTGATCGCTTTTACACCTGCTTCGATCATAGGAATCTTCACTACAATCTTTGGATCAATCGCTGCTAAAGCGACGCCTTCCTTAATCATGCCTTCATAATCTGTAGAAATAACCTCTGCAGATACTTTGTCATCCACTAAATCACAGATGGCTTTATAATGTGCCAAAACGGCCTCATCACCTGCAATTCCCTCTTTGGCCATCAAAGATGGGTTGGTGGTTACGCCATCCAAAATACCCAAATCTTGTGCTTGGCGAATCTCACTTAGGTTGGCGGTATCAATAAAAAATTTCATAATTGCTAAAATAAAAATGGAAATAGACTTTTGTCAGTATTAAGATAAAGTATAATAATCGAATTTTTAACCCCATTTTAGGTTTAAAACAAAAAAAGCGGTTTCGCAACCGTTCCCATCACCGATATATGCTTCAGGAATCGGCAAAAAACAAACAGGCACCATTTGTTATGGTTTTAAACTAAAGTAACATGCGCAAGGCCGCCAATATTTGTCCACAACCAATAAAGTTTCTATTTTTGACTTCTAATCTACGAAAATAATGAAAGCATACTTATCAATTATCCTTGGTGCGGTGGTATTGTTTTCCTGTAACAGTCCTCAGGAGAAAACCATTCAGCAGGTGCTTAGCCCTGAAGACCAAATTGCTGCCAATGCAGATCAGCATTATAACAGCTTCAAAGAAACCAAAAGCTACCCATTTTCATTTGGTGGAGATTCACAATATGAAGTATCAAGATATGACTCCGACAGCTTTCCGACCTATATGCAGGTACGCATAAACGCCGGAGATTATGGGCATGAGGAAAGTCAATTCTATCTGGATCGAAACAATCAGTTGCTGCTGATCACTCAAAATGGTTTGAGACGTGGGCCCGAGCTGCCCAGGGGCGGAGAGTTTTATGAAAGGAAGGTATATATTACGGCGGATACTATAAGAGTGGCCAAAGAAAAAACAGCGAGTCACAAAGAGGATTTGCAAAATGCAAAGTGGGAAACCTGGAAGCCAAAATCGCTTACCGAAGGCCAGTTCCGCCCAATATGGATGCTCAAGCATAATTACTATGATGCCGTAGCAGCGCAAGGAAACTTTGATTGGCACTTTGAACAAATTCAAAAGATTTCCGATGATATCAGTTTAATTGTACTAAATGGAAAAGAGCATGTTCAAAGTTCCTTCTTTGTGCACCCCAGCAAGGCCACGGGCTTACTTAAAGAATTAATTGATAAGCCTGAAGATTTCAAGGGCCAAAAAATTGAGGTGCAGTTGGTGAAAGAGGAACTTAATGGCGACATCGTGAATTTTGCCAAGTCGGCAAAAAAATAATCGAGGGATAAGGTGATCGGCAGGAAACTGAAAGACTATTATTATTTCCCAAATTATTATTTTATTGTATTTCCTTTATGCATAAATTGGGAGAAAATAACTCATATCAAACAATGATCGATCTTCTTAATAATAAAGAGTCAATAGTTAACTTTATCAACAGATTTTTTGTCGCTGTTGATGACCGTAATTGGCCTATCGTGCAGCGCCAATTTGCACCTGAAGTGGTGCTTGATTACTCCTCGATGGGCGCGGGCCCTGCAGGAACTGTTCGCCCTGAGGAAATCATTACAGAATGGAAAAAACTCCTTCCAGGATTTGACAACACTCACCACCAGGTCGGCAACCACGTTATTGAGCATTCGCAGAATAACACCACAGTGGTTTGTTATGCCACTGCATCGCATTATCTGTATAATGATTCAGGAGACCATATTTGGCGAGTGGTTGGGACGTACAATTTTGAAATTGCTCCGAACGAGCACAATAAATGGCGAATTCACCTGTTAAGATTCAATCTGAAGTTTACCGAGGGCAACGAACTTCTTCCAGAAATTGCCAAAAAGAAAATTAAGGAAAGCACCGTAAGCTAATCACCGAATAAAAAGCGCGATCTACCACAGATCGCGTTTTTTATTTTTAAAGAAAGTTGTAAGAAATGAGCTGGAACCTGATACAAAAGCAGCCCCAATCATTTCGTGCTTTGAGTATTTCTTGAGCGTTCAATTAATCGAAAAATCCGCCGCCGTCACTGTCACTATCGTCGCCACCAAAGTCAAAGAAGCTGCCACCATCGTCAGAACTCCCGCTGTCAAAAAAGTCAAACAAACCACCACCACCACTGTCGCCGTCTGAATCACTGCTGTCGCTGAAGAAGTCGAAAAAGCTGCCACTGTCATCCGAAGCATCATCATTGCTGCCAAAATCAAAAAAGCTGCCTTCGTTATCTGAGGAATCATCCTCTAAAAAGCTGCCCTGTTCCTCCTGATCCTGGTATTGACTGTAATCATTGTCCCCACCATCGGAATAGTCATAATCATTGCCATCAAAATCATGATCATCAAAATCGTGTTGCTCATGCTCCATATTCTGTTCATGGAAAGCTTCCATGCGCTCTTGGGTTGTCAATCCATAGTCAAACAAGGCGATATCACCCGCTTCTACACCATCAAGATAACCCATTTCATAACCATCGTGATTCACCACATAAGTATTATGAATATGAATATTATGACTGCGGCTCATGCCCGACCATAACATCGCATAAAACAATGCATCTGAAAAACCATAGTATTGATCGTAATGCTGATATGATGAACCTGCTGCAGAGGGCACGTCTTCCTCCTCAGGAACGATCATTTTCTGACTAAACGAAACGGCTATTTCATCCACACGAATGAACATCGCCAAAGTGCTTTTCAGCTCTTTAACAAAAGATTCAAACTCTACCCGTTTCCCTTCCACAAATTGATTGTAGGACTCTTGCGTCTGGAAAATAGTCTCCATTCTTTTGCGCATCTGGGCACTTGTCGCCCCATTTGCCGCCTTGAATTCCTTAATAAAACCATCCACCTTCACTTCAATAGGAAAAGTACCTACATCATGTGTTCGGTTAATGGTTACCTCAATGATATAATTAAAAGAGCCGTGGCTATGCTCCAACACCAAAAATAGCTGTTTAAAAAATTTAGCCATCGACTGATCAATGCGCATGTCATAATTTTCAAACGCTTCATCAAAATCATCTTCTTTACCTTCCCTGTCGAGGTAAAAATCAATATCATCATGAGATAACCGAATGATATTATTCACCTGTACCCTTTGCAAGCCCAACTTAAGTTGTTCTAAAATGGCTACCGCAGTAAAAGTTTCAATTTCTTCTTTTCTGCTGCTGAGGCCAAAAGTAAGGTTATGACAAAACTTTCGAAAGCCACCAGTCGGAACAACACGCTGAATTTTTGTCAGTTGGCTTGGGTCAACACCCATACTTGCATTAAATATCATAACAATGAGGTTTGTGTTTTTTACAATGTTAAAAGCAAAAAATAGACCATAATAATTTTTAATGGTAAGATCTACATATTGTTAAGGATTTCAAAAATAATTGTACTTTCTATGAGTCTGTTTAAAAACTTACAATCCTGCCGCAAATTATAATTTATAATACGCTCCAAGGTAACTTCCAAAAAGCTTAAAAATTAGAAAAAATATCTACACTATCGAAAAAAAAATTCTTCAACCGTAAACTTATCAAAGCTTTAAAACCGTAAAATATATAACGTGAATCATACGTACAAAAGCCATTTTTTAGGGAGTATAAGCACTTTTGATGGATTTGAACAAACGAAATTCATGTTAAGACTTACATTTGAACCCTTAATCATAAAAATCATTTTCAATAAATTATACTTTATAACAAAGCACATTAGCTTTAACACTGATGGTGTTTTACTCCTTAACAATAAAGTATAACCCTATGAACTCACTATTCCAGCAAATTGTATTTATTGATGATGATGAAGCCACCAATTTTCTGAATAGAATAATTACTAACAGTTTAAAAATCACCAACCAAGTGGTTCTTTTTGACAATCCAAAAGAGGCCATCTCGCACCTTAAACAGCAATTGCCCAATGGTCCTGAACTGCTTTTCCTCGACATTAATATGCCAGAAATGGATGGTTGGGAATTTTTAAAATATTTTGAAGAAATTCAGCAACAACAACAAGTACCTACTAAATTATTTTTACTAACAACTTCCAATAGCCAAAGAGACATGATCAAATCAAGGTATCATTCTTTAGTCAATGAATTTATTCAAAAGCCTTTATCCCGCAGACATATCAAAGACATATTAGCTAAACACTACTCACTAAACTATCAAAACTATGACTTCACTAACCAAAATTTTGCTAATTGATGATGAAGAAGCCACCAATTTCTACCACAAGCACATTATCTCAGAAATTGGGGTAGCAGAAAAGATAGAATGCTTCGAAAACGGCACGGATGCCATCAATTATTTGTTGAAAAATAATGAGGATAACGATCGGACCCTCATCTTTTTAGATCTCAATATGCCTGGAATATCGGGCTGGGAGTTCATGGAAATTTTCGGGAACCTCAAAAGCATCACAGACTTCAGAAATACAAAGCTTTATATTCTGACCACCTCTGTACACGATGATGATGAATTCAAAGCCTTGGAAGACATGAGTATCAATGGATTTATCAATAAGCCGCTGACCCAAGCCTCGGTAGAGGATATTATCGAAAAACATTTCAAGGCCGATCAAGTCTAAGAGCTTTTCACTTTTCCCCACCCTATTTACTGTTTCTCTACTTTTTGTTGTCGAGCATCAAAATTATTATATAAAATAGATTATAATTTTATTTTTTTGACACGATTTTTGATGTGGTACGTTGAATTTGACAACTACCGTATAACTGATGAAAAAAAACGACAACCTGACAGGCACGCTAATCGTGCTCATTTTACTTTGGCTACCCTTTTCCCCACCACACCTTTTTGCTCAAAATACCAACAACAGCTTCTTAAAAATAAAATCGCAATCGGGAAAAGTACTTTTAACCAACGATTTTCTGAAAGGCGATAACGAAACTTCTTCGCCTATCGATTATTACCATGCATATGCCCTTGAATATGGTCGGCAAACTGCGGGCAATAAGGCTTGGGAACGTGCTTACTTAATGCCTAAATATGGCCTGGGCTTTTATACTGCCGCTTTTTTTTATGACCAGGAAAATGAGGATCAGAGATTAGCAGCCAATGAACTTGGCCACCCCATGGCTGTTTACGCCTTTTTTGAAGGCCCATTTAAAAGGTGGCACCGATTTAGTTTACAATATCGGATGGCCTTTGGTCTGACTTACAATTGGAATGCCTACGACCCTGATGACAATCATTTTCAGGTGGCTATTGGATCAAAAAAAACAGTTTATATCGAGGCGGGTACTTTTGTGGATTATATGGTCAGCCCAAGATGGAATTTGCAGGCAGGTTTTTCTGCCACGCACTTTTCAAATGGAGCGACAACAACGCCCAATTATGGAGTCAACCTATTTGCCCCCTACCTGAGTGTACAATATAATTTCAACGATAATATTGCACCCAAATTTAATGAGCGTGTACGGGAACCCTTTGAAAAAAAGGATGAAGTTAATATCGGGTACGCCATGGGTGTCAAACAAATCAGCAATCCACAAAATACGCCGAATACCCCTTTCCCTGATCTTAACTTCGTAACCGCCAATATTAACACCAACTACATGCGACGCATCAGTCAGAAATCAAAGATTGGTGTAGGTATTGACCTGAATTTCGATGAGTCAAGTCATGCACAGGTTCGTGAAGACGAGCAAGGTATTCCTGAAAAGGAAAAGAATAAATTAATCTACAAGCTAAGTGCGGGCTCGTATGTCGGCTATGAATTAGTGGTCAATAAAGTATCTTTGGTGATGAATGTGGGCGCCTACCTGTTGCGCGAGCATTACGAGGGCATGAAACCAGTCATGTACCAACGTTTGGGGGTAAAATACCAGGCGACTGATCACCTGTATGGCGGAATTTACGTGCGTGCTTACAAATTCGGTATCGCCGATTTTATAGAATGGCAAGTAGGCTACCGATTCATTAAAAGCTAAAACGACCATGAAAAAAAGATGCCCTTGGGCAGAGGTGGATGACCTCTACCGAAACTACCATGACAACGAATGGGGTAAACCTGTTCATGACGACCGCCTGCTGTTTGAAATGCTCAACCTTGAAGGGGCACAAGCAGGAATTTCCTGGCATATCATCCTCAAAAAAAGAAAGGCTTACCAGGAATTGTTCTTGAATTTTGATGCTGAAGCCTTATTGGCCACTTCTGCCGATTACCGTGAACACCTTTTGCTGGAGCCTGGAATCATCAGAAATAAACTAAAAATAAAGGCCGTATTTACCAATGCCACGGCCTTTTTGAAGGTGAAAGAGGAATTTGGCTCATTCGATCAGTACCTGTGGGGTTTTGTTGATCATCAGCCTATCGACAATAAATTTACTACACTAAGCGAGGTTCCTGCCGAGTCAGAAATCTCTATTCAATTGAGTAAAGACCTGAAAAAAAGAGGGTTCAAATTCGTCGGTCCAAAAATCATTTATGCCTACATGCAGGCTATCGGAATGGTGAACGATCACCTCATGGATTGTCCCTGTCACTAAATAAATATTAATGGGTATAAAAATTATGTTTTTACATATTTGATCATAAATTTGTGGTTGATCAACCTATACCTATGAAACATTTTACCTACATTTTTGCGGCTGCTTTTTTGCTGCTTATGGGGCCATTCAGTGCCACAGCAAGTTCATTGGACAGCCTTAAACAACATAACAAACGAAACTTCCATCTTCGTTTTAAATACCAGGCCGGCGCTGTTTTACTGACCAATGATTTCCTTAAAGGAAACTTGGGAGACAATAAGGAATATGCCGACTTACCCGCAACAGATTATTACCAATCTTTTGCTATTGAATTTGGAAAACAAACTTTTGGAGAGCACGACTGGGAACATGCCTATAACTTTCCGAAATACGGTATTGGCTTTTACACCGCGCATTTTTTCGATGTAAATAATGCCGAAGTTTCCAGTTTACTCGGGCAGCCATCAGCTATTTACGGGTATTTTGAAGGGCCTTTCAAACGGTGGAACCGATTCAGCTTTGGCTACAGAATAGGTTTCGGACTTACCTATAACTGGAATCCGTACCACCCAGCAGACAACCCATTTCAAATTGCCATTGGTTCTTCTAAGACCGTGTATATTGAAGCAGCCCTGAAGGTAGATTACGAACTTACGGACCGTTGGGAACTTTCTGCTGGTGCTGGGTTTACTCACTTTTCAAATGGAGCCTCATCAACGCCTAATTATGGAATTAACCTGATGGCACCTTATTTGGCGGTTCAGTACAATTTCAATAATAACTTGCGACGGGATTTGGTAAGAAAACAGTTAGATCCAATAGAAAAGAAAAAAGAATTAAATATTGGTTTGTCGTTCACTTCAAAACAAATTGATTTTGATACTGATAAAGTAGGCGAAGAAAACAGATATGCGAATATTGATTACCTTGCCGTTAACCTGACCGCTTATTACATGAAGCGTATCAGTCAGAAATCAAAATTTGGTGCAGGGCTTGACTTAAACTATGACGAGTCGATCAATGCACAGGTGGATTTCAACGAAGGAGGAGAACTGGAAAAAGTAGAATCCTTACACAATGGCGACAAAGTAAGCCTTGGGGGATACGCTGCCTATGAATTGGTATTGGATCGTCTTTCAATCTTGATCAATGCAGGAGCATACATTTTAAGAAAGGATGATTACAGTGGTGTAAAACCGATCATGTACCAAAGAATTGGTCTGAAGTATAATGTTTACAATGATATTACCGCGGGAATATATGTCCGAGCTTATCACTTCTCAGTTGCTGATTTTCTCGAATGGCAAATCGGTTACCGTTTCGGCCAATAGGCGCTCATAAAGAAATGCTAAGAACCACCTTCGGGTGGTTTTTTCGTGGCATAAAAAAAGGGCGAAAACACAAAGTATTTCCGCCCCTCAACCCAACATCAACCTATGCAATTTAATTTGCAAGCTTTATGCCAAAATTGGGTCAGCCTTATATATATCGTAATTGTCTTAAATAATATTTGAATATTAACACAAAATCACCTCAACATGCTTAATTGTCTAATTTTCAATTATTTACATTTCCCAAAAAGGGACAATTAAACCCAGTTTGACATTATTTAGCGAAGGAAGCATCGTATTTGACCCCTCCGAACCAGTGCAAAAATATAATTCGGGAATACCTGAAAGTAAAAGGCAATAACGTGATGGCCACAATACTGATCCCCGCCAGGTACATCCAAAGGCTGGGTTCTTCTACCAGTACATTCAGGCCAATACTTACGGCAATAAAAATGGCAACAGAAACAGCGTAGGAAATGTACATTGCCCCGAAAAAGAACCCTGGTTCCACTTCAAATCGGAAATCACAGTGTGCACATTTTTCATTCATATCACTGAATTTATGCAATTTCGCCAAAGGGTACTGGAACATATCCCCCTGATGACACCTTGGGCACTTCCCTTCTAAAATAACTTTCGACATCCTTCCGTTTTTATTGATTTCACATCGAAAGATACAGCTTTTTAAGCAAATTAATGTTGATTTCAAATTACTTAAATCAGTCTGCTACGCTCTTTTTTCAACAATTTCAGTAGCCGTTTTATAAATTACATGAGATGGAACTGCTCCACGAACTGATTGAAGTGGGTAGATGACCGTATTTTTCCCAACAGCAAAGCCAGGGTTCAATACCGACTGGCACCCCACTTCCACAAAATCTCCCAATAAACCACTGAACTTCTCCAGCCCACTGGCGACATTTCGTCCATCAGGAAAGCGAATCACTATTTCGCCCTCAACCGATCGAAAATTCGACATAATTGCTCCTGCCCCCAAATGGGCCTTGTAACCCATGATGCCATCCCCAATATAGTTGAAATGTGGCGCCTGTGCGCCATCAAACAGGATGGCATGTTTAATCTCCGAAGAATTCCCGACAACACAGCCTCGCCCAATAATCACATTTGGCCTGAGGAGTGCCCCATGCCGAATCTCGGTACCACGCCCAATAATCGCAGGGCCAGTCATTTTCACATGCTCATCAATCATCACTCCTTCTTCCACCCACACCTGATGACCTATATGGTGAAAATCAGGTGGTAATTGATTAATCAGTTCAAGGATAATCTCAGGCAAATTGGCCAGCACCTCGAAAACAGACTGCTCCTTCAAATAAGGCCCAATCATGCTTTTGGAGAGATCAAAAAAATCGGTACTTCTCATCTTAAAAAAATTTAGTATCTTCTACCATGTCTTTTGCCACCTTTGGGCGGTGTGGGAACACTGACATTCCATCGTTTCAGAATGGCCACCCACTCATACTTTCTAACATAAGAAAGTCCGCCGTGAATCCCAAAAAGATCACTGAAGTCGGCATTTTTTAACTGTTCCTTTACTCTCTCCGCCATCTCGGCCAAGCTCCCCTGTCCAAACAACGCCTTCTTGGACTGTAAACCTATCAGCTTTCCAGCCATCATTGCCTGCTCAGCTTCAACCAACTGCTCCAAAGCCCTCAAATCTATGGCGTCTCTGTTTACGGATAACTCATCCCTGCCCCTGACCGACATTTTTGATCGGTCGCCAAAATGTTTCGCTGCCAATGACCAATTGAAAGGTTTCAGGTCCATAGAAAATACTCCTGCCTGCTGATACTCACGCGGCCCTGCAATTTCACGTGCACGCTGGGTTACCTCACGTACCTCATATTCGTCAAGCATCAACACATGATCAGCCACCCCGAAATAATCACCGATGCCGCCAATCACCAAAATCGTAGAGACCCCTTTGGCGCTCAACTCCTGAATTCGCTCGATATAAGCAGTGATCGGTTCTTTTGCTGTTGAAATCAGTTGTTGTACCTGCTGATCCCTGATCATAAAATTGGAGGCAGAAGTATCTTCATCAATCAAAAGGCACTTTGCTCCGCAGCCAATCGCCTCGATGATGTTGGTGGCCTGAGACGTGGAGCCAGAAGCATTTTCGGTACTGAACGACTGTGTATCTTTACGGTGAGGAAGGTTATTGATAAATGGGGAAATATCTACGGCATCAACATAACGCCCATCTTCGGCACGAACCTTCACCGCGTCTTCATCGGTAATGCACAATGTTCGACCATCGTTGGGAATATGATTATACACCCCCATTTCAAGGGCGTTCAACAAAGTAGATTTTCCATGAAATCCACCGCCAGTAATGACCGTGATTCCTTTGGGAATGGCCATGCCTGTAATCTTTTCCCCGTCAACATCAATGGTTTCCTCCATGGATTTCGGGCTCGAGAAAGGGACTGCATTAAGCATTGGCCGATCGTCTACACCTGATTTCCGCGCCAAAATACTGCCATTGGCAATGAACGCAAGCCATTGCTTTTACCTCAGTAAATCACGCACCTTTTCTGTCCGCTGATTGGTATTTACAAAGGCATCAATGCGTTTCGTATTCTGCTGATTGACTCGGAGGCTGGAGACCCAGGAAGGCAAATCCTCAAAGAACATCATGATGGCTTCCTTACCCAGGACACGGCGGCCTGCTGCAGGTAAACCCACAAAAAAAGTCAGAAAAAGCTGACCACCTTTAATTTCAACCGCTGACCTTCTGAACATCTGTTGCCCACATCGCTGCAGTTCGATCAGTCCGCTTTTACCACTCCCGCGTCGTGCACCACCTTTTAGGCCTTCTGCAGCAAGGTGATGGATTGCATTCTCCAGACCAACGATCTTCGCCTTATTGGAGTATAACGCATTCGGATAGCCAAAAGAAGCCAATGAAAAGTTCAGCCGCATCAAAGAGGGGCCTGCAAATGGATCCCCTTGTACCCTTACCACCTCAAGCTGATAATCATCGAACTGATAAGCACCTGCTATTTTGCGATAGGCGCCGTAAGATTGCCCATTGATCGTGGAAAGTAATTTTCTTAATTGGTTCATAAAATCTTTCTGAATTTAAAGCGATGAATTGAAATCCGCTGCTCAATTCAATCAACAGGACAAAAGTAATTGTAAAATTGGTCTGATGCTTCAATGTTGCAGACAATAATCCAGCATCAGGCTGCTTAATACAGTTCAACAAACAAGATAAAGTATCCAATTTCAATTTAATAATAGCTGAATTCGGCACATCGGTGATTATGGCATCATTTTTCATCACCTCTATTTTAACCTGCTATAAGAATACACCAATAAAGGTTAAACGGATTTAATAAATCATCTGTAAAAAGTATTCCTTTGATTAGTACAATAAAGCATTATCAATTCCTTGATTGTTTAACACAAAAACAATTGTATTAATATTTAAAGTCACCCTTTAACACCTTATCTTTCAAGTTTAAGTTGATAATTAATCAATAGTAATATATTTTAAATTTATCCTCCTAAAAAAAGACGATCGAATACCCCAACAAAACAGCTTGATAATCATTAAATTAGCCTTAGTAACTGCATTTATTCTGCAATAAATCATGCAATTACGGTAAAAAAAACTTAATTTAATGTGAAAGAAAATCATCATTGATTTCTTAAAAGGAGGTTTTGGTTCGAAATTTGTTACTATTACAAATGGAGGATTATTCATATAAACGCAATTCCGAAACATGAAAATTTTATTAGTTGAAGATGAATTCCAAATCTCGGAATTTATCAAAAAAGGATTAAGTGAAAGAAATTACGAAGTAGTTGTCGCTTCAGATGGTAAAACAGGCCTTGACCTGGCGACCTCAGATACTTATAATTTGATTATTCTGGATTTGATGCTGCCTAAGATGAACGGTATCGAAGTGTGTAAACACATCAGAATGACCAACTACGAAGTGCCAATCCTTATGCTTACCGCTTTGGATACCACTGACGATAAAGTAAAAGGTCTGAATGCGGGAGCTGATGATTACCTTCCTAAACCTTTTGATTTCGGTGAATTGGAAGCGCGTGTAAAAGCCCTTATCAGACGTTCAACTTTAGGTGCAAGTGCTCCTGTTGAAACTGAACACCGCAAATTGGCGGCTGCTGATTTGGTTTGCGATTTGGATAACAAACAAGTTACTCGCGACAGCAAGGAAATTCAGCTTACAGCTAAAGAATTTGCCCTTTTGGAATTGTTCCTGAGAAACAAAAACAAAGTATTGGACCGCGCGACTATCGCAGAGAAAATCTGGGGATTGACTTTCGATTCGGGAACCAACATTGTTGATGTTTATGTGAATTACCTTCGTAAGAAAGTAGATAAAGAATTCGACACCAAACTGATCCACACCCGTGTAGGTTTTGGTTATATTTTGAAGGATGAAGAAGCAGCTTCTGCATGAAAATCCGTTTAAAAATTGCCCTTAATACCACCCTTCTTTTTAGTGTCCTTTTGGCATTAATTCTTGGAGGGGTGTATTATATTACCCAGGCAATTATTGAAGTGAAATTTTATGAGCGACTGGAACAACGGGTTCAGATTGTCTCTAAGATTTACTTTGAAAAGGATGAACTTGAGGCCACCATTTATGCGGATTTTGCCGCAAGGTACCTCAAAAAGCTTCCTGAAGAAATTGATCAGATTTTTGATGATCAGATGAGTCCAGTGCTTCCGCCACTGCTCCCAGAGTTTGAAGATATGCCCTTTACCTTCAATAATGTCAGGGAGCAAAAGGTGGTGCAGTTCTCAGCCAACAAGCGATTGTATGTTGCCAAATATAAGCGCGATAATACAGGAGAATATATTGTGGTTGTTTGTGCTCAGGACTCCAATGGCGAGCAATACCTGAGTACTTTATGGCTCATTATGCTCTTCAGTTATTTAGTCAGTTTGGTGACGGTAATGCTGACGAGCTGGTTTTTTGCAGAAAAAGTACTGAGGCCGATCAATTCAGTGATTCGTGGGGTAGGAAACATCACCACCTCTAATCTTGAAGAGCGGCTTCCTGAAGGAAATGGCAAGGATGAAATTGCGCAACTGGCGAATTCATTTAATGGTATGCTCGACCGTATTCAGGAGGGCTTTCAGCAGCAAAAAAGCTTTGTTTCAAATGCCAGTCATGAATTGCGCACACCACTTACCGCCCTTATTGGGGAGTTGGAAGTGATGCTGATGCGTGAACGATCGGTGGAAGAATATCACGAAGGAGTAAGTACAGCGCTAATCCGTGCAAAATCCCTGCGCGAAATTATTAATCAGTTGCTGACTTTGGCCAAAACAAGTGAAGGCTTGCTGGCTGAAAAACTGGTTCCTGTACGACTGGATGAACTGATATTTGAAATTCAGATGCAACACCCACAGGGAGAAATCAAACTTGATTTTTGGGATATGCCTGAAGATGCTGACGACATGGAAATCATGGGTAACGAAGGCTTGCTGAGATTAGCGATTGGAAACCTGGCAGAAAATGCCTTGAAGTACTCTCAAAAAAGACCTGTAGAGATACAGTATTACCATGAAGGTCCCGTTGCCAACATCAGAATTATTGATAAAGGTATTGGTATTGATCCTGAGGATGTCCGTAAGGTTACCCAGCCATTTTACCGATCGCAACGTGCCAAAGATTTTGCACCAGGGAACGGTATTGGACTGGCCTTGGCTGCCAAAATTATTGCCATTTGTGGCGGCCGACTGGAACTCAGTTCCAAAGTTGGGGAAGGCACCACGGCACATTGTCAATTTAAGATGAAAAAATAATTTAAAGCACGCTGATCACAGCGTGCTTTTTTGTTTTCTTACATGGCAAGTTTAAAGTAAGGTCATCCTAAATATGTATCGATCAGCTACTTTTTAAACAAAAATAATTCAACAATTAGTGCACTTGCATAGGTTTATTCGTAACTGTAAAAAAGCATTTACCCAATAACCTAACCTTATGTGCCTACCGCCAAAAAGCGCTGCAATACAGCCTTACTTTTTCAGTTTGTTTGTAATTCTTCTTTGCATTCAACTGAGCAGTTGCATCTCCAATAAAAAGTTGGTCTACCTCCGCGATGAGGAAATGAAGCTCGACGAGGTCAAAACCTATCAGCCCCAAAACATTGAAGATTATAGGATTCAAGCCAATGATGTCCTCTCCATAGAGGTGCTCAGTCCTGACCCTAATGTTACAGGAATGTTCAACGGCAAAGGAAAAAACACCAATAATATGTCGTTCCGACAGGCGGAAGCGGCCTTCTTCCTGACTGGATATTCCGTCTCGGAACAGGGCAATGTCACTTTACCATTTGCAGGGCCAATAGCCGTCAGAGGTAAAACAGTCACTCAGGCCAATGACGCGATACAGTTGGAAATCAATAATTATCTGAAAAACTCAACGGTGATCACCAAACTGGTCAGTTTCAATATCACCATTCTTGGCGAAGTCAGAGCCCCAGGCCGTTACACGGTCTTCCATTCCAAAGCGTCAATTTTTCACGGTATAGGGCTCGCTGGAGATTTAAGCCCACGCGGGAAGCGGCAGGTGAAAGTCATACGACAAACCGATGCTGGCTCCGATGTTTTCGTTGTTGATTTAACCGACCCACAATTACTGGAAAAGAAGGCATACTATCTTCAGCCGAATGATATCATTTATGTGGAACCCATGGGAGCGGTCACCTCCAGAAATAACCTGAGTTTACTGACGACCTTTTTCGCTGGTATATCCACCCTTGTCCTTGTCCTTAACTACCTACAATAATACCTATGGGATCAATTATCAAAGGAGAAAAGCTAAATGTTACAGCCCTCATTTCAGCTGCACTCAGCAGATGGTACCTTTTTGCCATTTCCATTATTGGCTGCCTGGCTACTGCCTTTTATGTCGTATATACCTCGCCAATGGTCTTTGAGATTTCTGCCAAAGTTTTGGTCAGTGACGACAATTCAAAAGCTGGCCCTGAGGACTTTATGAAAGGGATGGAACTCTTTGCCACGGACACCGAACTGGAGGATGAAATTGGCCTTTTGAGTTCATATACCTTAATCAATAAGGCATTAATGCGCCTGGATGATTTTGATGTTTCCTATTATCAGGGCAATCAACTGAAGAAAAGAGAGCTCTATAAGACCTCCCCTTTCTCCGTGGAATTTGACAACTCAAAATTACAGCTCGCACAGAATTTCATCAACTTCAAGGTCATCAGCAATACCGAAATTCAGGTGTTTTTTGATATTGACAAAGGCCCTTTGTATAATTTGGAGTCGCAGAAAAAAATCACCAAGGTTGAGGATATTCAGGAAGACAAACTTCTACCGCTGAATCAGTGGTACCGCACCGACTACCTCAATTTTAAGGTGTCATTTTTAGAGGAAGACCTTTCTGATTATATCGGTGAAACCTTTGCTTTCAAGATTAATCCTTTGCACAAAATGACCAAAACGTATGTCAATAAACTTGACATTTCACCGATTTCCAAGGAATCGAGTATTGTAGAAATTGCATTACGGGGATCAACCCCTGAAAAGGAAGTGGAATTCGTTAATATGCTCATTCAGGTTTATTTGGAAAGCGACCTGAATAAAAAGAATGAACTGGGATTGCAAACCATTAAGTTTATTGACGGTCAGCTTGCTGGCGTTTCCGATTCATTAAAAAGTGTGGAAAAATCATTGGAAAATTTCCGTGCTGATAATGAAATTCTCGACATTACCACCACTTCCACCAACCTCTATACCAAGCTCGACCGACTGGAAACCGAGCAGGGGGAATTGAAGGCGAAGCTCAAATATTACCAGTATGTTTATGATTACTTAAATGCCTCAGCGAAGGATTTTCAGGACATCGTGGCGCCTTCCTCTATTGGGGTGGATGATCCGCTTTTGACCAACCTACTCATCGAGCTGTCGCAACTTAATCAGGAAAGAGCGGCCCTCGGTTACTCCACAAAAAACTCCAACCCCATCACCCAACAGTTTGATGCTAAAATTACCAACGCTAAAGCTGCGGTAAAGGAGAATGTGAACAACATCATCAACACGACAAAATTTGCTGTTTCGGATATCAACAAGCGACTTGCTGAGATTAAAAAAACGCTCAACAAACTTCCGAGCAATGAGCGCGCATTGGTGAATATTCAGCGACAATTCAATATCAATGATAATATCTACAATTACCTGTTGGAAAAACGGGCGGAGGCCGGCATTGCCATCGCTTCGAACACTTCCAATAAAACCATTGTGGATCAGGCCATGCTGAAAAGTGACTTCCCCGTGGCGCCAAAACCAAAAATCACCTACTTATTGGCGCTATTTTTCGGCATACTGTTGCCGCTGATCGCCATTGTGGTCCTGGATGCCATCAACGACAATATCATTTCAAAACAACAGCTCGAGCAACTGACGGAAATTCCAATTCTGGGAATGGTTCCCAATGGAAGTAAGGTACACCAGAAAGCAGTGGCCATTACCCACTACAAACCCGAAACAGTCCTTGCGGAAGCCTTTCGCTCCATCAGGGTGAACCTGCAATACCTCACTTTTAAAGAGGAACATAAAGTGATGGGCGTAACCTCCTCTATCAGTGGTGAAGGAAAAACCTTTTGCTCGCTCAACTTGAGTATCGTACTTGCACAGTCTGGAAAGAAAACCGTTCTTGTAGAAAGCGACCTCCGACGGCCAAAAATTTCAACTTACTGGGAGAATAGTCATTTTAAAACCGACAAAGGGCTGAGCTCTTATTTGGTAGGTCAGCATAATACGAAAAGTATTATTCAGAAATCAGAGGTAGAGAACCTTGACATTATTGTGGCTGGACCAACACCACCAAATCCCATCGACCTGATTTCGTCAGTAAGAATGAATGAATTAATTCAGGAGCTTCGGAAAACCTATGATTTCATTATTCTGGATACTCCCCCACTCACTTTTGTGTCGGAGTATATTATTTTGAAGGAGCTCGTGGACAACACCGTTTACGTGGTCAGGTCAAACTACACAAAACAGACATTATTGAATAACATCAATGAACTGTATCAGAAAAAACAGATCAACAATATTTCCATCCTGCTTAATTGCGTAAAAGAAGGCATGTTCTCTTCTGACAAGTATAAATCTTATGCGGCGAGTTACTCCAACACCTACAAGAATAAAAACTCAAAAAAAATAACCTCCAAAGCGTAAGGCGATTTTAAGCTTATTGCATTGCTAAAAATTTCAAGAATAATTCTATTAAAGAATTTCTGCCCGCTTTTTTGGAAATAAATTTCTTGATTAACCCTCTGAAAGTAAAATTTTAGAGGGTTTTTACTTTCCTTTGTGGCTTGATTTAAATTAACAAAAAATAGCGATAATGAGTATGATTTGCCCATGTGGACGCCCAAGGCTTTATGAAGACTGCTGCGGAAAATACATTACTGGACGAGAAAAAGCCCCTACCGCATTAGATCTGATGCGTTCAAGATATACGGCGCATGTGAAGGCAAACGTGGACTATATCGTCAATACCACCTTACCTGAGCAACAAGCCGACATTGACCGTGCTGCTGTAACCGCCTGGGCCGTAAAGACCCAATGGAAAGGCTTGGAGATTGTCAGCACCTTAGAAAAAGAGGAAGGCAATGAAGGTATTGTGGAGTTCAAAGCTTTCTTTGAAGCCAACGGACAGGTAAAACAACACCACGAAAGATCGATATTTGAAAAACGAGAAGACCAATGGTATTATGTGGGTGGTGCGACCAACCCCTCTTCCAAAGGAGATCGTATTCAGCGAAATGGCCAGTGCCCTTGCGGTAGTGGTAAAAAATATAAAAAATGCTGTGGAAAATAAATCCCCGCAAAAAAATAAAGCATACCCCAACGGTATGCTTTATTTTTTTATTTAAATCTGGCTAAAACTTCTTTTGTCAAATCATACTGTTCACTCCCCGAGAGTATGAAAATCGTGCCGCGAACTTTGGCGGTAAAAACATGAGTGAAACCCTCATTTTCTGCAATTTCCCGAATGTACCGGTCTACCTTATGATAAACAGGCTGAAACAGCGCTTGCTCTTTGCTCACAATATCGTCCTGACTTTTCTTGTCGAAGTCGATCAATGACTTTCGCATTTTTTCGACAGACTCTTCACGGCTCTTCACCACTTCCCCCGAGAAAGTATCCCGATAATGATTCAGTTCCATTATCTCATCCTGATACCGCTGCATTTTTTTGGCACGCTGCTCCGCAATCTGACGCTTAAAAAGCTCCAATTCTGCCTGAATAAGACCAAAACCGTTATGATGCTGCAAAACAAAATCTACATCTACATAACCTACCTTAACTTGTGCATGTGCTAAAGACGGTGAAATAAATGCTACCGAACAACTTAGGAATGCAAACAAAAATCGAATCATTTAAATCAATTACTCTTGAAAAAATCAATACCAAACACCAAAATAACCCCTTTTCGATAGATTAAGAAACAATGCTTCTCAAAATATCCTGATTATGGGCCAAAAATACCTACTGGGCTGAGATAGCACAGAAAATCATGACTTAAAGGAGAAGAATTATAATATGCAGTGGAATTTTTCAGGGTTCATGAACATTTGATCAACGGAAATGATTTTATCGCTGAACCAAAAAATGAAACCTTATGAGATCATTATTACTTTGTGTCTTATCCCTTGTGTTGATCCAAGCTGCGGCATTTGCCCAAGAGGATGATAATAACCGTTCAAAAAAAATTGAAACTTATGACCATAGTTCTCTTGCCGCTGGAACTTTCAGAATTGGGGCAGATTTTATTATCAGTGTTGAAGATGGCGACGACAATTATGGACTCACCACAGAAATTAATTATTTCCTGCTGAATAATCTGGCCATCGGTGGGGAAGCAACCTACCGCGATGTCGGCAACTCAACCACATTCTGGGTGGCAGCGAATTTGCGATATTATGTGATGTTCAATGAACGGGTAGGTATTTTCGGTAAAGCCGTTTTAGGTTATCAAAATGCCAATGCAAATGGCAACCCTGACAATGACAGTGAAAATGGGTCTGTGCTTTTCACCGCAACGCCTGGGTTGACGTATTTTATTTCCGACCGAATAAATTTGGAAACCGCTATTTCCCCTACATTTAATAATTTTGGATTGACTTTCAGTTACTTCTTTAAATAGTGTAATGGCCCTTCAGCATTAAGTTGAAGGGCTTTTTTGCTGAATTAATGCAGCACCCACTGCCGTTGCTGAAGCTGCTTGCGGAACGATGATGTATCGCTTATTATACAATACAGACAGTTGATCAAATACCTGTTTGGCATGCCCGAGAGTGGCCAACTTTCCTGTTACAATAATCGTGTTTGTTCCCTTCACCATTGCATGGGCATTGGCCAAAACCCCGACCGACTGACAAATCATATTCAAAATCGCCACTGCGTAATCTTCAGCGCTTGCACTGTCATGCGATTTCCCAAAATTCGATGCGGTTAAATGTGCCGGGAGGCCATCAATCGCCTTATCTACAATATCTCCTACTCGCAAGTCAACATTTTTCAAGTCCCCAACTTCAGACATTTTTTCAAGAAGTTGAAGGTCAGAAATCCCCAATATGGCATGGGCCAAGCCCTTGAGTGTACCACCGCCAATACCACTTCCTCCTACATGTTGAACGCTATCCTGATCAAAATAAACCATTGCGGTTCCTGTACCCATACTGACCACCAGCCCCGATGCTTCCCCTGAAAGATAAGCACCTCCGCGCCCAATAGCTTCAAACTCACTCACCATTTGTATTGGTAAACCCAATATCTGATCCTCAAAAAAAGTAGAACCAACCCCCGTGAGCCCTATATTGTCAATAGCGGAAAGGGGTAGCTTATGCGTCAACAGGAATTTTCCCAGCGCACCCGTAGCACTCGCGATCGGATCCGAAGCACTGACACTGACAGGCTCCAACATCACATCACCATTAAATGCTACTAAATCTGTCGTTGTTCCACCAATATCAATTCCTACGCTGAATCCCATATCAAAAAGGCTATAATTATTTAAAGTGCTACCAAAATTACCGTAATTTCGGCAATAAAGAAGTCAATAGAAAATGCAACACGAAAATAGTATTATCATTAATAAGCCCCTCAAGGAAGTTGTTCGCCTTTTTGAAAATGAAAACAACCTTTACGAGTGGCATGCCAATCTAAAAAAAATAAAACCCATTACCGGTAAAAAGCGGCAAACGGGCTATGAGGCCATAATGGTTTATGAAATTCAGGGGAGGTCATTTGAACTTCAGGAAAAAGTCGTGCTGAATAATTTACCTGAGCAATTCATCAGTGAGCACCTCCATCAAGGTGTTTACAACCGCGTTGAACACTGCTTCGAGGCCGAAACGGAGGAAGTAACACGGTGGACAACGGTCAATACGCTCGAACTCAGGGGATGGAAAAAAATATTCGGTATTTTCATGAAAAGCAATATGAAATCCACAGCACTACAAACAGCACGGGCGTTTAAAGCATTTGCAGAATCAAAGTGAAAAAAATAAAAAAATTTTGATCGCTAACTCCATGATCTATCGAAACTTAAACTTTTATGATAAAAATTGACAAATTATAGGTTTGGAAATTAGTCATAAATCACCTTATATTTGTTTCACAATCGGGATGTAGCGCAGTCCGGTAGCGTACATGCATGGGGTGCATGGGGTCGCAGGTTCAAATCCTGTCATCCCGACCACATAAAGTATTCTATTTAGCGCGGGGTGTAGCGTAGCCCGGTCATCGCGCCTGCTTTGGGAGCAGGAGGTCGCAGGTTCGAATCCTGCCACCCCGACAAAATATCAATAGAAATTACCCCAGGAGAGTTGGGTGAGTGGCTGAAACCACCAGTTTGCTAAACTGACGTACGGGTAACTGTACCGGGGGTTCGAATCCCCCACTCTCCGCCACCGTACCTTAGGCTTCCTGAGGTATTCGGGCTCTTAGCTCAGTTGGTTCAGAGCACCTGCCTTACAAGCAGGGGGTCATTGGTTCGAATCCAATAGGGCCCACAATTTTCTTGAAGACAAAAACAGGCGTTTCATTTGAGACGCCTATTTTTTTGACCAAGAATACCACCACATTATTTTAAAGATTATACCTATCTTTGCATTGAAAGACATCAAGATAAAATGGGAGTAGAAATCATTAACACAAAGGAAGTATCAAGTAGCCTGAAAATTCCTTTATGGCTTACAAAGTGGGTCATGAAATTGACAAAAATCAAAGACCTCAATAAACTTTACGAAAACGTGCATCCCGCACAAGGTATTGACCTTATGCATAAGGCACTCCACTATAATGGGACCAAAGCGGCAGTAAGCGAAGAGATGCTCGCAAAAATCCCTAAGGATGGTGCATTTATTACGGTAAGTAATCACCCTTTCGGTTTACTTGATGGGATCATGATTATCAGTGTTATTGGACGAATTCGTCCGGATTATAAGGTGATTGCCAATTATCTGCTCTCGATGATGGAACCACTGAAAGACTGTTTTATCTCTGTAGATCCTTTTGAAAATAAAAAGGACCGTAAATCTGGTATGGGCGCTTTTTCAAGATCGTTGAAACGTCTGGAGGCAGGACATCCTATCGGGATTTTTCCTGCAGGTGAGGTGGCCACAACTTACGATGGCAATCCAGAAGTTACCGATCGCCCATGGAGTTTATCTTCCATGCGATTAATTAAAAAAGCAAATGTGCCTGTCATTCCCATTCATTTTGGTGGGCATAACAGCAGCATGTTTCACCGCCTGGGCCGTATTCACCCGATGCTCAGAACAGCGACCATTCCGAGAGAGTTTTTCAAAAAGGCGAATACCGATATTCCTTTCAGTATCGGGGACCCGATTTCTGCAGAAGAAATTCAAGCACTTGACAAGCCAGACGCCATCCGTCAGCACCTCCGTGCCAAGGTCTTCGAAATGGATCCAGCAAAAAAGTAATTCAAATTAAGCTATAAATAAAAAGCGAAGCCCTAAAGATCAGGCTTCGCTTTTTTTTGGTTGAAAATGGAAAAAGCCGCTCCGAAGAGCGGCATTTCACATTAAATAAACAATAAATTAAAGAGGCTTACGAATATTGCAAAGCACATTGTCCCCCCCTCTATCCTACTGAAATACATGTGATCAAATTAATCCACATTTACACATGTCAACAATATTATGCTTATCGTATCAAGATTGTTTTTATCAAAAGATAATTTCAATATATCAATTACTTGGTCCACCAAAAATCCTGAGGCATTGCTTGAGCAGCCTGCATATTTTTCAAATTGGTTGATGCTTCAGAAATAGGATAATCGATTTTCCACTGATAAAATTCATCAAAGCTTTTATTAATATCATCGGAAACATCTACATAGTCCGTTCCAGGAATAAATACCTTACCGAAGAAAATATCAGCGTTTCTTCTAACCTCAGCATATGCTTCAGGCCCATTACCAATAAGTGCCACCCATTTTTGCTTCAAAATTGCGGCTTCAGCATCCGCGTTGAAGTCTGCCAAAATAGCTGCCCAAAATGCTGGATAATCTGTTTCTACATCACTACCCAAACCATAGTATTCTAAAGAAGCATTAACGCCATTTTTATAATACATCAATTTCATAGCAGCATCGGATGCGTGCTCTGCTCTCAAAAAGAATGCTTCAGCTGCAGTAAACACCAATTCTGGAGAATCTGCACCGCCTACATTTGCCGTATTACCTTTGAACATCCCATTAAGCGCACCTACATCCTCACCAGATTTTAGCTGCGGAGCGTACCATGGTTCTTCCGTCACAACACCCTCTTCATCCTCAGCCGTATTTGTAAAATAAACAGGTAGGCGAGGATCATCATTGGTCATATCCATATCATGTTGATTCATGGTATTCAATGCCGCCTGTGAAGGAAAAGCGCCTCCCCAGATAAAAGAAAATGCATCTCCATTAGAAGCTAATCCCCAAACATCACCTTCACCAGTATAAGGGATCATTGCAATGTCCGCATTAGTTTCAATTAATGGTTTTGACAGCGATTCCTGAACTTTGGCACTATTTCCAATACGAGTCGCCAAACGTAACCTCAAAGAGTTTGCTAATTTCACCCACTGCTCATGGTCACCACCATACACTAAATCAGCATCCCCAAAGGTATTACCAGGCTTAGAGAGGGTTTCCACTGCATTGTCCAATTTGGCAATCATATCATCGTAGATCTCTTGCTGAGAATCATATTTTGGCTTTAGGATGTCATCCGTAAGTTTTTCACCTGCTTCAGCAGCAGCAAAACCTTTACCAGCATCGAAATAAGGGATATGGCCATAGATATCAGTGATACGGTGAGCATTATACACTTTCCAGACATCGAGCATAGCCAATTTTGTAGCAGAATTGTCTGTCTTTTTAACATCACTTATAGCGACTTCCAAGTTACCAACAATCTTAACGTAAGATTTATTCCAATACTCTCCTACCCAGATTGGTCCATTACCTGTCAGCCACACACGAGAATCACCCCAGGCACCTACATAGTGCATACCTAACATTCCAGTTGTAAGGCTATTTAAACGAGATGTTTCATGACCAACTCCAGCAATTGCCAACTGTGTAAAAGTAAAAGTCTGCGCCGGTGATGGTTTGGTCGGAAGGTTAGGATTGGTATTTAAATCCTCGAAGTTACTTGTACATGAGGCCATTGTGATAGCCGCAAATGCTGTACAAGCAATATTTTTATATAATTTATTTAATATCATGATCGTTGTCTTTAAAAATAATAACTATCAGAGATCGGGGAAACTTAAAATTTTACATTCAAGTTAACACCATAGCTTGCGGTAGATGGTAAGGAAGCATACTCTACTCCAAGCATCCCACGAGAAACAATAGACTCAGGGTCAATACCATCCAATCCATTGTAAAGGAAGGCAAGGTTTCTACCTACTAAAGAGATGCTTGCATCACCAACATGAATTTTCTCTGTCCACGTTTTTGGGAATTTAAAGCCAAAGCTCACTTCACGAAGCTTCACATAAGTAGCATCCTTCACAAAGTCATCAGCAACTTTATTTTCTCCAACTTGACGATAATACTCTTGCGTATCCATCATCGTTTCTACGCCATTTTCATTAACAACACTTACCCCACCAGCATTTCGTTGTTCAGCCGTTGTTTGGTGGTTACCATTTTGGTGCAGCGCATAATTTGTATAGGAGAACATATCACCACCAACTTTCGCGTCTAATACCACATTCAAAAGGAAGTTTTTATAAGCGAAAGAGTTTGAAAGTCCCAATAGGTAATCTGGGGTAATATTTCCTAATGACTGATAAGTGTTCCCTGTATCATCTACTTCCAACATCAAGTTACCAGAACCATCCACCATTGGAAGGCCATCATTTGATCTTTGAAGTTTTGGCCCTTTGATTTCACCGTAAGCTTTACCCAATTCGGCAAAAATAGCAGCCTCTCCACGAGCTGATTGATTTAAAAGAATTTGTGTCAATCCTTCTTCCTCATAGAGCTCTTCCAAAACATTGACATTTTTAGTAAAGTTCAGACCAGCATTCCAACTAAAACCATTCAAATCCTCAACAATCTGAGCGGTAAGTAATAACTCAATACCTTTGTTTCGCATTGAACCTTGGTTAATTACCACAGAATGCGCACCAGATGAATAAGGTAAGGACACTGGAATTACCTGGTCAACTGTAATTGCATTATAATAGGTAATATCTAAGCCCAATCGGTTATTCAAAAATTTCAAGTCTGTTCCAAATTCAATTGCTGTTGTACGCTCAGGAGCGATGTTAGGGTCAACAAGACCAACAAATGCATCATCACCACGATTGTTTATTGAGCCTATTGAACCTGCTGGCTGACCATTAATGACATCCTGTGTAATCACTGAATAATTAAGGGTCTGTGCGTAAGGATCAGTATCTCTACCCACCTGCGCCCATGATGCACGAACTTTACCAAAGGTGAAACCTGAAGGATCAAGGTCTAACATTTCACTGAAAGCAAAAGCACCTGTGAATGATGGATAAAAGTAACCACTTGTATGGGTTGGCAAAGCAGACGACCAATCATTTCTTGCCGTTGCGTCTAAAAACAACATGTTTTTATAAGCCAAGCTTAATTGGGCATAGATTGATTGCACCTCTTTTTGCGTCAAGTTTTCTGTAGTTGCAGTACCGCCATCAGCATTATTAAAACTATACCAGTCTTTTTCCAATAAAGCATTAGCTGCTGTCAGGTTATGCTTCACGTTTTGCTTTAATAAATTACCCCCAGCGAGTAAATTCAATTCCAACTCATTAGCGAACGATTCTTTATAGTTCACCAAAAAATCAGTATTTTGCTCACTTACCATAAATTGATCCTTCAACAAACGCCCTGGTGCATGGTAAACGGTACCTTCAGCTCCTTTTGGTGCTGTTCTGTAACGCTCATGACTCCACATATCTGCCGCATGGCGTACCTGCACAGATAATTTCTCTGTCACATCATACTTTATCGAACCATATCCGATTACACGGTTTTTTTCATCCCAGTTAGGTGCATGATTAATCGAGAAATATGGATTAAATACAAATGCACTTTGAGTAAAGTTGTAATGCTCACCATTTCGAAGATAATTTGCTTTCAAATCTTGGTTACGAACCGTTCTTGGCATATTGATGAAGGTAAACATCGGATTCTCCATCGTTTCTGCCATATAAGCACGATTTTCTCCCTTTACATTGATATAATTGATTTTTGTATCAAACGTAAATTTGTTGCTTTTTAATCTACCTCTTAAGCCAAGGTTATTTCTGTTATATTCAGAAGATGGAATTAATCCTTGGTTTTGTAAGTTGGCATAAGAAACGCGGAAATCAGCTGTTTCCGAACCGCCAGAGATGGCAATAGAGTTGGTCATTGTAGAACCAGTCTGAAAGAAATCAGACACGTTGTTTGGCTGTGCGGTGTATGTAGAGGTCTCTCCTGTCCAATCAGTGTAAGACTGTCCCATTGTTTTTGCTCCCCAGCTCGATTGTGCATAAGCTTCTTTCCTTACATTATCTACTGAAGGAACCTCGCCATCACGTCCAACACCATATTGGTTTTGGAAACTCGGCATAATTAATGGCTTTTCAAAAGTGAAATTACCATTATATTCTACGCTGATTTTATCGGATTTTTTGCCTCCTTTGGTGGTAATAACGATCACACCACCACCAGCACGAGAACCATATAAAGCAGCAGCAGCAGGCCCTTTCAATACAGACAATGATTCAATATCATCTGCATTCAGATCCCCAATACCATCACCGTAATCTACACCACCATCCCAATAGGAACCTTGTGCAGAATAGAATGATGAGTTATCAATTGGCACCCCATCAACAATATACAAAGGCTGATTAGATCCAGTGAGGGAACTGTTTCCACGAATGACTACCCTTGAAGACCCTCCGGCCCCTGCAGCCGTTTTGGTGATCTGAACCCCGGCAATTTTACCAGAAATGTTGTTAATTACGTTTGGCTCTTTGGCAACAGCCAGATCCTCACCTTTAACTTCCTGCACTGAGTAACCTAAGGCTTTGGTTTCTCTTTCCATACCAAATGCTGTTACCACAACCTCATTAAGTTCGGCAACATCAGCATTTAACCTTACAGAAATAGTGCTTTGATTTCCGACGGTAACTTCTTTATCTGCATAACCGACAAAAGAAAAAACCAATACTGAAGACTCACCTGGAACGGTGATAGAGTATTGACCGTCAACATTTGTAGCAGTACCCGTTGTACTACCTTTAATAATCACATTCGCTCCAGGAATAGGCATGCCATCATCGGAGGAAGATACTGTACCTGAAATTGTCAGGCTCTGAGCCCAAGACACAGTGGTAACGCATAGCAGTAGAGCTACTGCCATTAATAGGTTAATGTGTTTCATGTGGTAAAAAATTGGTAAATAAAGTAAGTTAAGCATTAAAAAAATGTAAGTTTTTCTTCTGCTTACTCTAATGTATAAAGAAGATATTAAATAAAAAACGTTTTTATTAATAATTATCGTCTTTTTCTAATTTTAGCATTGTAATAGGCACTAATTTCAAAAAGCTTGTGAAAAAAGTGATTAATATTGCGTTTTACACAATTACACCCTCATGCATCATTATTTAAATAGCATTCCGTGAATTTAAGATGAGCAAAATCATGGATTTTCGGCTATTGTGTCATTTCAAATGATACGTTTCGGTTCTTTAATTGATCTTTTGAAACAGTAAAGGGGCGTATTTTTCGCCCCCACCAATTATAAATAAGGCTTTATTTTAAAAAAACACAGATTTTAGGGGCTAATTAAATAAATTATCTACATAAATAGGGGTGATAAAAAAATTTAGCTCAAATATTACCGGCTTCGTTTTTGGCAAAACCCCTCATTACGCGCGTAACAGGCTGATATTCTCAGAATAATTAAATAATCCAACTGATTAATAGTAAATAACTGATGTAATAATGGCAGTAGGCTGCTCATTTTTCGTTATAATAAGCGAAATATTTTTCTTAATGCCCCTACAAATCAAGCTTTGTAATACAGCCCAACAACTTTTATGTTTAACCTTATTCTCATCAAACTCCTTGGAGCT
>NZ_AP025294.1:300000-404592 GCF_036492425.1 Persicobacter psychrovividus | reverse complement strand
CCTGAAGGTCGTAAAAAATGCCAAACACCTCGCCCTGCTTTCGTGTATCTATAGCGCAGGATTGAGAGTGTCTGAAGTTTGTAAGCTAAAAGTATCAGATATTGATTCCAACCGGATGATCATTAATATTTCTGGTGGAAAAGGAAAGAAAGACCGTATAAGCCTTCTCGCTGAGTTTACCTTAAAAGTACTGAGGGATTATTTTAAAATTTATCGACCCAATGATTATTTGTTTCCAGGCGAACGCCCTGATTTACCTTACAGCACATCAAGTGTAAGGAAATTGTTAGCGAAGTACGCTTTTATGGCTAATATAGGAAAGAAGGTCAATCCACATATGTTGCGCCATAGCTTTGCCACTCACCTGCTTGAGGATGGTGTCGATCTCCGCTATATTCAAACCCTTTTGGGCCATAGCTCAAGTAAAACCACAGAAATCTATACTTTTGTGTCAACGAAAAATTTAAAAAGAATGGTTAACCCACTGGATTCCATAGGATTGTGATAGAGCGAAAAAACATACTTTGTATTGTTAAAATAATATTTTAACTTGAGTCTAAGGTTCGGTTAATGGGACCCAAAGGCCGAAGGTGTATGTAACATATATCAGGAATTCCCCCATATATTGCAGCCTATGAGGGAAGTATCCTGATATAAACAAGTTGTTCCCAATCCACGTCGGTCAATAAATTTGAAAAATCTGAACGAAACGAGGCTACCAAAATTTCAATTATCACAAATATCAAACAGCGATCCAACAGTAACCATCCATAGTGAAACAGTAATAGAAAATTGGACGATAGAAGAGGAGTAAACTCAAATGTTTCGGACGTTTCAATAGCTAAAATTGACTCGACTACAACAAGGATTTTGGTCAAGAATATAGAAGGGGAGTTAATCTTTGGCATTAGTTAACGGACAAAATCAAAATAGATTGAAAACACAGCCGTTTGGTAATTGATTTAGTGAAATGAATAGGGAGTTGTAATGTAGTTGAAAGATGCAACAACGAAAATCGGTATAACAAAATCATAGTCTTTAAGCAAGACGAAAAGACAAGGAACAACACTATATATAGCGCACAGGGGTTTCTGTGGGTGATGAAACCTCAAATCCAAATCAACCATCGCCCAAGTTTTGAATCGGTTTAGCAGAGCAAATAAAACAGATTCAAAACTTGGGCTAGGATTTGTCCGCCAACTTCGGAAGGATAAAATCCCCAGCGCACCATATACACACCGTTGGCAACAACACAAAGACGCAGTGACACATGAAGATTAGAAAAGATACGCCAGTAAGATTAAAAACGTTTTTAGGGACAAATATTTCACCTGAAGACGTAGACAAATTCGATGATTATTGGAAATTGATTGGACAAAGTGGGACTGTGATTAATGATAAACTTTCAGACAAAGAAAGGGTATTGGTATTATTCGATAGGGATTTAGACGATTTTCAATTAGCAAATCACAATCCGATTAAGAACTCTCTGATAATTAAAAAATCAGACTTGGAATTAGATGGATTCGGAATTTACCAACAAAAATTGGATAAAGAGCTTTTGAAGCGAACCAGTTATATGAATAATACAAAGTGGTTTAAGATATTTAACCAATTAAAAAAGGACAAACTCTTTTTCAGTGTCGCTCAGGTTAAATTTCTCATTTCTGACACTGCAACTGGATTTAGTTTTGACAAATTTGATTCTGACCATTTTGATAATAGTGGATTTGGAGATATTGGAGGTGGCCCGTTTAATTTTAATGAGATAGAATGGATTTCGATTCCAAGAAAGCCTGAGTTTGAAAGAAGAAATAGAGATGAAAAACTTAATCCTAAGATTATTTCACAACCGATTGATGAGCTTGTAAAAGCAATAAATATGTTAGGTCATTTTGAATATGATTTAGATGAATTTGAACTTAAAATATACGGATATAAATAAAGTACTGTTGCCAACAATGTATAAAAATAATAGCCGAAATATCAGTAAATTCAAGGGTTATAGCCCACTTCAACTTTTGTTTAACTTGACAAGAAAGTGCCACGCAACCGGCTACTATTTTTATACTAACCGTTATCTCTGCTAAAAATAGCGGTCTATCTTGGTTATCAGAATGAAGATATGTGTGATTACTTTAAGGTAAAGTGTTAATAAAAAGTTGTATAACAAGAGTTTATCAAAATTAACTCAGCGTTGATTTGAAAATTGGGGTGTCGGAAGGGTTGGGAATTTCAAAAAATTTAGATTGACCATAAATGGTTTTTGGCTTCCGATTTTCAAAGTAAAATAACGAATATCAGCTAAACGTGATTCAGCATTTTTTCAATTCAATTTAGTGTGACCATAAATGGTTTCTAGCCGCAGACTTTCAAACATTTTTTTCAACAACGGTGATCGCTAAACGTGAAAATTGGACGCACCTGA
The DNA here is from genome assembly GCF_036492425.1 of Persicobacter psychrovividus. Classification (NCBI taxonomy): domain Bacteria; kingdom Pseudomonadati; phylum Bacteroidota; class Cytophagia; order Cytophagales; family Persicobacteraceae; genus Persicobacter; species Persicobacter psychrovividus. Next base: position 402,164 of record NZ_AP025294.1, on the reverse strand, counting down.
CATCAATAAATAAGAGTTTATATTTTATAATAAGTTACGTGAACAGAAAGTTTATGAGACTAATAGAACGAAGCTCATCGATTCGATGAAATTAGGAACGATGAAAAGAGATAACACTATATATAGCGCACAGGGGTTTTGGTGGGTGATGAAACCTCAAATCCAAATCAACCATCGCCCAAGTTTTGAATCGGTTTAGCAGAGCAAATAAAACAGATTCAAAACTTGGGCTTGGAAATAAACCGCAGCTACGGAAGGATAAAATCCCCAGCGCACCATATACACACCGTTGTATGCAAGAAAAAACAGACACAATGAAATACTTAAAATTCATAATGATATCGAGCTTTTTATCCAGCTTATTTGGATGTTCGCAAGAAAACAAAAGTAATACTATAACTCCACCTATTACTAAACCTGTGGAGAACATTACCGCTAGCATTGATCAAAAAACAAGAAGAGCTAAATCTGAAAAGATATGTGAATCAAACGGGGTTCCAATCTATAAAAACCCAAATTCACTTTTCGTAAGTTCAGAAAAAGAGGTGAAATTAAGAAATGAGGATGAAGTAGTTGATAGAACAATTGCATTATTATACTTAGGGCTCAAAAGTGAGGGACTTGAGCAAGTACATTTAGATAAAATGGAAGAAGAATATGGTATTTCTTCTAAATTATCACCTGTTGAAAAGGAATATGCATATTCATCGAATCCAACAGATCAACAGAGAACGAATGCAAATTGGCGATATGAAAGTTTACACGTCTTACTTTGGGCTTTAGGTTATATTGATGAATTAGTTTACCCAAATCAAATGTGTAATGTTGCAGATGATGTAAAAATCATTTATGAACTGGGCCGGACGAATTTAGAAAAAATCAAAATTGAGAAGTAAAGAAGAAATTCTTGACCAAGCTGATTTAATATTAAGATTAGATTGGGCTTGTGTAAATGCTAGAGTTAAAAATGAAGTTGCTCCTGGTGGATTGAATTCAAGCGTTGTTTATGAAAGGCATTACGCTTTAAATTGGTTAATTAAGTATTTAAATCAGGATTGGGATAATGTATCGACAGACACTTAATAAAAAAAGCATACAACAAGCAGTATATGTAATAGCTATTCGCAAGTAGGTTAGCTTTTGTGCTACTTGGACGCCCCGTCAAATCTGCGCTTTGAAGTATTATTCTGGAAATAATTTAATACATCAAATCACAGATTTGACTCCTTAGTAAACCGATACTATCTTACAATAAAATACGCTACTCCACATACTGGAGACGTTATCTCTGCTAAAAATAGCGGTCTATCTTGGTTATCAGAATGAAGATATGTGTGATTACTTTAAGGTAAAGTGTTAATAAAAAGTTGTATAACAAGAGTTTATCAAAATTAACTCAGCGTTGATTTGAAAATTGGGGTGTCGGAAGGGTTGGGAATTTCAAAAAATTTAGATTGACCATAAATGGTTTTTGGCTTCCGATTTTCAAAGTAAAATAACGAATATCAGCTAAACGTGATTCAGCATTTTTTCAATTCAATTTAGTGTGACCATAAATGGTTTCTAGCCGCAGACTTTCAAACATTTTTTTCAACAACGGTGATCGCTAAACGTGAAAATTGGACGCACCTGACATCAATAAATAAGAGTTTATATTTTATAATAAGTTACGTGAACAGAAAGTTTATGAGACTAATAGAACGAAGCTCATCGATTCGATGAAATTAGGAACGATGAAAAGAGATAACACTATATATAGCGCACAGGGGTTTTGGTGGGTGATGAAACCTCAAATCCAAATCAACCATCGCCCAAGTTTTGAATCGGTTTAGCAGAGCAAATAAAACAGATTCAAAACTTGGGCTTGGAAATAAACCGCAGCTACGGAAGGATAAAATCCCCAGCGCACCATATACACACCGTTATCTCTGCTAAAAATAGCGGTCTATCTTGGTTATCAGAATGAAGATATGGGTGAATACTTTAAGGTAAAGTGTTAATAAATAGAAGTATAACAAGAGTTTGTCAAAATTAACTCAGCATTGATTTGAAAATTGGGGTGTCGGAAGGGTTGGGAATTTCAAAAATATTGGATTGACCATAAATGGTTTTTGGCTTCCGATTTTCAAAGTAAGAAAATGAGCAACAGTAAAACGTGATTCATTATTTCTTCAATTCAATTAAGCGTGACCATAAATGGTTTCAAGCCGCCGTCTTTCAAATATTATTATCAATAACGGTGATCGCAAAACGTTAAAATTGGACGCACCTGACATCAATAAATAGGAACTTAAATTTTATAATAAGTTACGTTGAGAAACAGTTGATTAGATTAATTGAATACCTCAATGAAATTAAACTCATCGATTCGATGAAATTGGGACGATGAAAAAGAGATAACACTATATATAGCGCACAGGGGTTTCTGTGGGTGATGAAACCTCAAATCCAAATCAACCATCGCCCAAGTTTTGAATCGGTTTAGCAGAGCAAATAAAACAGATTCAAAACTTGGGCTTGGATTAGACCGCGAACTTCGGAAGGATAAAATCCCCAGCGCACTATATACACACCGTTATCTCTGCTAAAAATAGCGGTCTATTTTGGTTGTCAGAATGAACATATGAGTGAAAACTTTAAGGTAAAGTGTTAATAAATAGAAGTATAACAAGAGTTTATCAAAATTAACTCAGCGTTGATTTGACAATTGCGGTGTCGCATGGATTGGGAATTTCAAAAAATATTAGATCGACCATAAATGGTTTTTGACTTCCGATTTTCAAAGTAAAAAAACGAATATCAGCTAAACGTGATTCAGCATTTTTTCAATTCAATTTAGTGTGACCATAAATGGTTTCAAGTTGCATCTTTCCAAATATTGTGGTGAGCAGGAGTGATCGCAAAACGTTAAAATTGGACGCACCTGACATCAATAAATAGGAGTTTATATTTTATAATAAGTTACGTGAACAGAAAGTTTATGAGACTAATAGAACGAAACTCATCGATTCGATGAAATTAGGAACGATGAAAAGAGATAACACTATATATAGCGCACAGGGGTTTCGGTGGGTGGTGAAACCTCAAATCCAAATCAGCCATCGCCCAAGTTTTGAATCGATTTAGCAGAGCAAATACAACAGATTCAAAACTTGGGCTTGGATCAGGCCGTGAACTTCTGAAGGAAAAATTCCCCAGCGCACCATATACACACCGTTACCGCCAAATGAAATCGAATGAGATTACATTTTTTGAGAGCTTAGAAAGTAAAGTGAAACACGAGTTTAAGGATAAATTTGAAATATTATAAATGACGATTGACCAATTAATATTAATTACTGGAATGATTTTTCTATTTGCACTGATTTTTGGAAGTGTTTATTTCTTGCCGATTGTTTTTGCGTTAATTCGAGCGAAATCATTTGGATTAAAACTCAATTTCAAACAAGCTCAAACTCTGACAAAAGATAAATGTTTACACAAGGACTTTTTAATTGGTCTACGTGATATTTGGGATATTTATCCATTTGAATTGCATAAGTTGACAGATCATTATTTAGCTGGCGGTGATTTTAAGAATATTAAAAAAGGACTTTTGGAATTTAGGAAACGAAATAGAGAACCGAATGAATGGTTTTTAACCACTTTTGACTTAGCAAAAAGAGATTTAGCAAACGAAATTTCAAAGGCTGAGAAAAATGATTGGAAATATGAATTATAAGAAACAACAGGCGGTAACAATAAATATACGTAATGCGGGACGATTTAGTAAATTTGAACATTAAAGCATTTAATATACAAAGTAGCGGTTTGATAGTGAAGTGCCTTTAAACCCCGCACTACGCATATTCAAGCCGTTGTATGCAAGAAAAAACAGACACAATGAAATACTTAAAATTCATAATGATATCGAGCTTTTTATCCAGCTTATTTGGATGTTCGCAAGAAAACAAAAGTAATACTATAACTCCACCTATTACTAAACCTGTGGAGAACATTACCGCTAGCATTGATCAAAAAACAAGAAGAGCTAAATCTGAAAAGATATGTGAATCAAACGGGGTTCCAATCTATAAAAACCCAAATTCACTTTTCGTAAGTTCAGAAAAAGAGGTGAAATTAAGAAATGAGGATGAAGTAGTTGATAGAACAATTGCATTATTATACTTAGGGCTCAAAAGTGAGGGACTTGAGCAAGTACATTTAGATAAAATGGAAGAAGAATATGGTATTTCTTCTAAATTATCACCTGTTGAAAAGGAATATGCATATTCATCGAATCCAACAGATCAACAGAGAACGAATGCAAATTGGCGATATGAAAGTTTACACGTCTTACTTTGGGCTTTAGGTTATATTGATGAATTAGTTTACCCAAATCAAATGTGTAATGTTGCAGATGATGTAAAAATCATTTATGAACTGGGGCCGGACGAATTTAGAAAAAAATCAAAATTGAGAAGTAAAGAAGAAATTCTTGACCAAGCTGATTTAATATTAAGATTAGATTGGGCTTGTGTAAATGCTAGAGTTAAAAATGAAGTTGCTCCTGGTGGATTGAATTCAAGCGTTGTTTATGAAAGGCATTACGCTTTAAATTGGTTAATTAAGTATTTAAATCAGGATTGGGATAATGTATCGACAGACACTTAATAAAAAAAGCATACAACAAGCAGTATATGTAATAGCTATTCGCAAGTAGGTTAGCTTTTGTGCTACTTGGACGCCCCGTCAAATCTGCGCTTTGAAGTATTATTCTGGAAATAATTTAATACATCAAATCACAGATTTGACTCCTTAGTAAACCGATACTATCTTACAATAAAATACGCTACTCCACATACTGGAGACGTTAGCACACATAAAATGATCTCAATGAAAAAAATATTAGCCTCAGGAATCATACTATTTAGCACTCTAAACCTAACTTTTGCTCAACAGGCAACCGAACATGAACAATTATGTAAAGAAGTTAGTGAATTGATAGTAATGAATAAAAGGAGTGAATTCGTCAAAAGGTTCAGTCCAACTAAGGAAGATTTATTGGAGTTCTCCTATGGAACAAAAGCGGATAAAGTAGAGAAAAAAGAACGTGCCGAATTCTTTAACAGTGTTACCCCTACAATTGGAATGTTAAAAGAAAACATCTCCTCTTCATTTGATTTCGTTCACGGAAAATTGGAAGGAAAGGGAATTCTAAAGTTAGGTGATGTAGAAATTATAAAATCAACTCAGTCCAAAATTGGAGAAACAGAAGTTCAGAACATTTACTTCATAATATCTAATGGGCAGAATCAATTTAAAGTCGAACTTCTCGGTGTATATCGAACATCTAGAGATTGGATAATAATGACTGATGTGGCCCCTTGGTACTTTTAAAACCTGGGAAAAGTGTGCTAACAAAAGCTATGAATCCAATGGTGTTAATCTTCCATTTGTCGATAATCATACTTTGGGCATTAAGTAAGAGATGGATATACTTTAAAAAAGGTGCGGAATTTATCGAAACTCACCCAGGCCTAATGCAGAAATCAAGTTTTAGCGGAAACACAAATGTAACAGCTAAACAAATCAAATTACTCTTCCCTTTAATGCTTTTGGGAGGAATTGCAGGGATGATTATGATGTGGTTTATGAATTTCCCAACACCTCAATTTTAGAAATGAAAAAAGGTGCTAACACTATATATAGCGCACAAGGGTTTTGGTGGGTAATGAAACCTCATATTCAGCTCAGTCATCGCCCAAGTTTTGAATCGATTTAGCTGAGCAAGGAAAACTGATTCAAAACTTGGGCTTGGATTTAAACCGCCAAATTCAGTAGGATAAAATCCCCTGCGCACCATATACGCACCGTTGTTCCCAATCCACGTCGGTCATCAAATTTCAAAAATCAGAACGAAATGAGGATACCAAAATTTCAATCATCGCGAATTATAAATAGCGATCCAACGGTAAGAATGCTTAGGAGAAACAGTAATGGAAAACTTGATTGATAGGAGAGGAGCAAACTTAAATGTCTCGGACGTATCAATAACTAAAATTGCCTCGACTACAATAGGGATTTTGGTCAAGAATATAGAAGGGAAGTTAATCTTTGGCATTAGTTAACGGACAAAATCAAAATAGATTGAAACAATGCCGTTTTGATAATTGATTTGGTGAAATGGATAGCGGGTTGTAATGTTGTTGAAAGATGCAACAACGAAAATCGATATGACAAAATCATAGTCTTACAGCAAGACGAAAAGACAAGGAACAACACTATATATAGTGCACAGGGGTTTCGGTGGGTGATGAAACCTCAAATCCAAATCAGCCATCGCCCAAGTTTTGATTCGATTTAGCAGAGCAAATAAAACAGATTCAAAACTTGGGCTTGGAAATAAACTGCCAGCTTCGGAAGGATAAAATCCCCAGCGCACCATATACACACCGTTGTGGGCAATTAAAAAAATATGAACGGAGAGACAATATTTTTAATCGTTTGGGTGATTGTAGCAGCATTCATCCTGACAACTTTCTATAAAAGAGGGAAAAAAGCACTTTCAATATTCCCAGACATCCACTCTGTTCGTGTAGTTTATCGGGACAAATCAGCATCGGGACACTCGAACAAATCTTGGACGACCAAAATGGGAGGTGCAAGAAACGCCTTGGACATAGTTGTGACGGACAAAGAATTATGGCTTAAAAGCATGTTACTTTTTGCCGGCATTGGAAAGCATTACGACTTATTACATAAAGTCTCACTTGACAACATAATAAGGACTGACAGGCAAGGAAGAAAGATCACGGTGGACTTTAAAACAGAAGATGGAAAAGACAAACAAGTAGTATTTATGACCAAACGACCAGACGATTTTTTGAAAGCAATAAAAAAGTAAAAAACTGCCCACAACAAAGCGTATAAAATATGGGGCTGACAATGGTTCAGAGGATTTGGTGCTCTCAAAAAGCAGTAGTGCTCGGTTGACACAGACGAGTTCCAAAGCCCCACATTTCATACGCAGACCGTTGGCGTGCATTTGAATGACAGATACTAAAGGATATACATATTTTGCAATTAAAACCGAAAACGAAAATTTCGGACTCTCGGATTTTGACTCTTATCTGACAATCAAACCGACCGACTTTAAGCAAAAATTTGAAAACGGAAAAACACCTGTTTGTACGATTTGGGAATATTCTTCTGGAAAATTAACAAACCCTTACTACTTTGAGGAAATTGAAAAGCTGATTGACCAACTTGAGAAACATAAAAATGAATTAATCGGACTTAAAAATCGAAATCCTGAATTTGAATATGTTCTAGAGGTTGTGATTTTTCTCGGAGATGAAAGTCCTGGACTTCATTTCAGTCAGCGGACAATAAAATTTATAAATGACATAGGAGGAACAATAGATTGTGACATTTATAGCGAAAAATAAAAAACGACACGCCAACATTGTATATAAAAAATAGCGAAGCAACTGCTAAAATGAAAGTATAAACATAGAACAAAGGTCAGGTATAGTTTGAAAAATCAATCCTTTAAATCGCTACTTTTCATATACTAGACCGTTGTACAGCATTTAAATGAACGACATTAAAGAGAAATATCAAGAGTTCAGAAATGAACCTTTTCCAGAAGGAATTGCAGGAGAAGAAATTCACGGAATTGACTTGGTAATGTTGGACGCTGACACAGCAGGACTACTTGAAAAATTTATTGGATACAATTACAAGTTGACAAGAACTGATTTTGACCTTTTAAAAAGGTTGACAGTCGAATTAAAAACAGTAACCAAGGAACTTAACGGACAATCACGCAGATACTTCGCGACATTATGGAATCTTGCCGACAGAATTGTTCGAGACTTGACTGAAACTAAAAGACTTATTGAGAACTCTGATTCGGAAAATCTACACAAAAAATGGAGGCAACATTTTGACAGAATAAGAGAAATACTGAACGAATGGGATCCACTCGGAGTGGCGGACAGTATTGAGGATGAATATGATTCAATAAATTTTGCTGCCTATTCAGCTCTTCTTCAAAATGGTAACACGGAATCGGTCAAAATCGCTATTAGGAAATACTTAAAGGAAGCAATGGAAATTGACGAGACTGACGAAAAATTGAATGAAATATCTGAAAAAATAAAAAACGCTGTACAACAACGCATATAGCTTATGGCGGGTGAGCGTCTACCAGCAAGGTTTTCACTCCGTTGCCAACTTTGGTTTCTGTGGACAGGAAAGTGCTTCTAAACCGCCACAAGCCATATGCAAACCGTTGTAAGTAATTTGCCCAAAACGCAAAATGAAAAAAATATTATTAATGGGAATACTATCATTACTTGGATTTTGTAGAAATTCAGCACCTAAAAATCCGTCATTTGATAAACAATTTAAAATTTTCGAAGAATTGGGGTTTGAATTGAATGATGGAACGGACATATCTGATATAAAAAGATGGGACGAACAAGATTTCCTTGATGAACCATTTACATTAATGTACGCAACTCTTGGGCAAACGATTGAACGTGAACCTTGGGCACCTTTGACCGACAAATGTTGGGATTTTGACACAGAAGCTATAGAAGACCACGGTTCATATGTTGACATAATTAAAAACCTTGAACGAATTACACGTGGAGAATTAGTTTTCGCAAATGTTAAAGATTATGTAGATATTGAGGAGGAAAAAGCTTGGGTTTCTTTCACATTTAATGGACAAAATTATAAATGGGATTTAAAAATCGACAATGATTGGGTAGACCCAAATGTCTTTCTAAAAATTTCCGAATTGACTCAAGAACACAAAACAAAAGGAAAGTATACTGTTTTTGAAACTGGTGGACAAGATATTGTAATCGGATTTGAATCACCTGAAAATTTAAAAGAGATTAAAAATAAAACTGGGCTGAAAATAAATTGGTTATAAAAACTACTTACAACAATGGCTATAAGTAATTGCTATTTCTCGCCTACTTCTGAAAATCCTCACGTATTTTCAGCTTGGTATGTACTTGCAAAGTTAAGTGCTAACCCACGCAACTACTCATAGCCGAGACCGTTGTAGGGCATTTGAAAAAAGACAATGAAGTACAAGAATTATAAATCGGCAATTCACAATTTCACTCATTCTTTCATGAGCATTGACTACATGAAAAGTGGACGACTTTCTGTGAACGTCTTAATTGACTTGTACAACTTTGGACTTGAAACTACGACAACGTTTGACTTTATCAATAAGACCATACAACCCGACAAAGCTGAATCAAAGGAAAGTAAACAGTTGCTAAATGATTATTTGGATTGGCTGCCAGAACACTTTTTAAATCACAACTGCGACTTGACTAAATTGGAGAAATTAGAAACAACCATTTGGACAGACTTCGACTCAGCATTTTCGCCACCAAGAATGAATGATATAATTGAATTTACAGTCAATGCTTTGACAATTTGGAAAGCTGACGAACGAGAAGAACAGACAATTGAGATTTCTCAGACCGAGTTGATAAAGAAGAACTTTTTGAAATTGAGAATACCTGAAATGAAATAAAAAAACGCCCTACAACACGGCATATAGCTTATGGCGGGTGAACGGCTGCCAGCAAGGTTTTCGCTCCGCAGCCAGCTTTGGTTTCGTTGGACAGGAAAGTGCTTTGAAACCGCCACAAGCGATATGCAAACCGTTGTGGGTAATGTAAAATGACGAACGAACAGCACATATTAAGACTGATTCAAAGCCATAAGGAATTGGAGCATTTCGACTATTCTAAAGCGGTTGATTGGGCTATTGACCTAATCCGACAAGAAAAAGATACTGACAATGTGTTAATGCTTGCTTCATTTTCTGAACCTATTGACAGGTTTGAAATCAGACCCTATGTTACCAATGTTCTAAACGAATTAGGACTTGAAGAACTCGACTATAAAAGTGCTGTGATTGCAGAAACGCATTACCATTTGAACGCAATTCTAAACGACCGTGAGATAAGAACGAACTTACAGTCTCTCTACCAACTTTGCGTGGACAATGACTATGAATCGGGACTTATGAACTTCTATCTGATTTACCACGGATGGGACGAACTCGAAGAAATTGGCGTGAACTATTACTTTGAAGGAGCGGACTTAGACAACATCGAAGAGGTCCTTAAAAAGGAAGCAAGAAAGTGGATTGACAAATATGTTCATGGAATTGAAGTTGAATCAGACGAACAAGAACGAACAGAAGAAAAAGAAAAAACACTACCCACAACAACGGCTATAAGCAAGCGGGCGGACAGTGCTAAAAGAAACGATAAAACTTTTAAAAAACTATGGTCACGGCTGACAGGAAAGTAGCTTTTAAGCCCGCCTGCTCATAGCTAAACCGTTATCTCTGCTAAAAATAGCGGTCTATCTTGGTTATCAGAATGAAGATATGGGTGAATACTTTAAGGTAAAGTGTTAATAAATAGAAGTATAACAAGAGTTTGTCAAAATTAACTCAGCATTGATTTGAAAATTGGGGTGTCGGAAGGGTTGGGAATTTCAAAAATATTGGATTGACCATAAATGGTTTTTGGCTTCCGATTTTCAAAGTAAGAAAATGAGCAACAGTAAAACGTGATTCATTATTTCTTCAATTCAATTAAGCGTGACCATAAATGGTTTCAAGCCGCCGTCTTTCAAATATTATTATCAATAACGGTGATCGCAAAACGTTAAAATTGGACGCACCTGACATCAATAAATAGGAACTTAAATTTTATAATAAGTTACGTTGAGAAACAGTTGATTAGATTAATTGAATACCTCAATGAAATTAAACTCATCGATTCGATGAAATTGGGACGATGAAAAAGAGATAACACTATATATAGCGCACAGGGGTTTCTGTGGGTGATGAAACCTCAAATCCAAATCAACCATCGCCCAAGTTTTGAATCGGTTTAGCAGAGCAAATAAAACAGATTCAAAACTTGGGCTTGGATTAGACCGCGAACTTCGGAAGGATAAAATCCCCAGCGCACTATATACACACCGTTGGCGTGCATTTGAATGACAGATACTAAAGGATATACATATTTTGCAATTAAAACCGAAAACGAAAATTTCGGACTCTCGGATTTTGACTCTTATCTGACAATCAAACCGACCGACTTTAAGCAAAAATTTGAAAACGGAAAAACACCTGTTTGTACGATTTGGGAATATTCTTCTGGAAAATTAACAAACCCTTACTACTTTGAGGAAATTGAAAAGCTGATTGACCAACTTGAGAAACATAAAAATGAATTAATCGGACTTAAAAATCGAAATCCTGAATTTGAATATGTTCTAGAGGTTGTGATTTTTCTCGGAGATGAAAGTCCTGGACTTCATTTCAGTCAGCGGACAATAAAATTTATAAATGACATAGGAGGAACAATAGATTGTGACATTTATAGCGAAAAATAAAAAACGACACGCCAACATTGTATATAAAAAATAGCGAAGCAACTGCTAAAATGAAAGTATAAACATAGAACAAAGGTCAGGTATAGTTTGAAAAATCAATCCTTTAAATCGCTACTTTTCATATACTAGACCGTTATCTCTGCTAAAAATAGCGGTCTATTTTGGTTGTCAGAATGAACATATGAGTGAAAACTTTAAGGTAAAGTGTTAATAAATAGAAGTATAACAAGAGTTTATCAAAATTAACTCAGCGTTGATTTGACAATTGCGGTGTCGCATGGATTGGGAATTTCAAAAAATATTAGATCGACCATAAATGGTTTTTGACTTCCGATTTTCAAAGTAAAAAAACGAATATCAGCTAAACGTGATTCAGCATTTTTTCAATTCAATTTAGTGTGACCATAAATGGTTTCAAGTTGCATCTTTCCAAATATTGTGGTGAGCAGGAGTGATCGCAAAACGTTAAAATTGGACGCACCTGACATCAATAAATAGGAGTTTATATTTTATAATAAGTTACGTGAACAGAAAGTTTATGAGACTAATAGAACGAAACTCATCGATTCGATGAAATTAGGAACGATGAAAAGAGATAACACTATATATAGCGCACAGGGGTTTCGGTGGGTGGTGAAACCTCAAATCCAAATCAGCCATCGCCCAAGTTTTGAATCGATTTAGCAGAGCAAATACAACAGATTCAAAACTTGGGCTTGGATCAGGCCGTGAACTTCTGAAGGAAAAATTCCCCAGCGCACCATATACACACCGTTATCTCTGCTAAAAATAGCGGTCTATCTTGGTTATCAGAATGAAGATATGTGTGATTACTTTAAGGTAAAGTGTTAATAAAAAGTTGTATAACAAGAGTTTATCAAAATTAACTCAGCGTTGATTTGAAAATTGGGGTGTCGGAAGGGTTGGGAATTTCAAAAAATTTAGATTGACCATAAATGGTTTTTGGCTTCCGATTTTCAAAGTAAAATAACGAATATCAGCTAAACGTGATTCAGCATTTTTTCAATTCAATTTAGTGTGACCATAAATGGTTTCTAGCCGCAGACTTTCAAACATTTTTTTCAACAACGGTGATCGCTAAACGTGAAAATTGGACGCACCTGACATCAATAAATAAGAGTTTATATTTTATAATAAGTTACGTGAACAGAAAGTTTATGAGACTAATAGAACGAAGCTCATCGATTCGATGAAATTAGGAACGATGAAAAGAGATAACACTATATATAGCGCACAGGGGTTTTGGTGGGTGATGAAACCTCAAATCCAAATCAACCATCGCCCAAGTTTTGAATCGGTTTAGCAGAGCAAATAAAACAGATTCAAAACTTGGGCTTGGAAATAAACCGCAGCTACGGAAGGATAAAATCCCCAGCGCACCATATACACACCGTTGTGATGCATTAAAAAATGAAGAAACTCTTAGCTATATTATCAACACTCATTATTGGACTGACTACTGCGTGGTACTTCGACATTTGGAATAAACCTGTTGAGACGATTGATGAATTGATAGGAAAGAATTACGACTTTGCCCATAAAATGTATTTTCAGACAGACCCAGACGGACAATACAAAGTGAACGTCAATGACAACCTGAACGAATTTGATGGCGGAATTTTGAATAAAACAGAAATCCTGACTGACTCTATCGTTAACGTCTTTACATGGGACTATACAACCCACAAAAAAACAATTTGGGTTGGACAAACGAAGACAATGAAATATGAAATTATTGATGCAATTCGATACAAAAAAGGAGTTAGGTTTTGAGAATTAAGAGTTACATATTAGTCATTACTTTATTACTTGTAAATACTGCTTTTGGACAAGTACGTGAAAAGGTATCTGAGGCAGAAATAAAAGAAATCATTGAGCTTGCAATAGAATTATCTGAACTTCAGCAATACTTTCATATTGACATAGACTCAACTCGAGTTCCACTAATAATTAAAGAGTTTGGAACAGTAAATTCAAAAAATCTAAATGGACTACAGAAATTTGGACAACAAGTTCAAGTCATGGACGAACTGACCATTAAAGAGAAGAAAATTAATGCTTATTTGAACATTGGTGATTGGACTTATGGTGGAGACAATTTGAGACTGCAAATGGACTATCCAGTTGAAGGAATTACAATAAACATGAGATTAAATAGAATTAACGGACATTGGAAAATTGTTGATTCATTAATTATAGAAGAATAAAAAAACGCACCACAACAACGCATATAGCTTATGGCGGGTGAACGGCTGCTAGCAAGGTTTTCGCTCTGTAGCCAGCTTTGGTCTCGGTGGACAGGAAAGTGCTTCGAAACCGCCACAAGCCATATGCAAACCGTTGGCACACATTAAAAATGATAACAGGAAAAGTCAAAATACAAGGAACGGACATTTACATTTCGACCGGACTTCTAAAAAAAGACCTATCGGTGATTCATGTATTTGACTTTAAGGAAGCTCAACCAACAATCAGAGTCTTCGAGAATGAAAAATTAAAGCGAGAATACTTCCTCGAAACATTAACTGAAAATCCAGATTTGTCCAATCAGTTTTTTCACTGCTCAATTCGAATACTAAAAAATAGTGCTGTAATGATTGACGGCATTATTTCTAAAGACTCCAACGATTGTCCAGATTGGACGGAAGACAGCTACGAAGCCATTAGACTTCAACCCTTCTTTCTTTCAGATAATGAAGCCGAAAATAAAAAATTAAAGGGTGCAGGACTCTTCCAAAGAGGACTTCATTTTTCAGGGTCTGTGACTCCAAGCGGAGTTAGAGCTGTATGTATTTGCGACAGTTGTCAAAAGAGTTTTACGCTACAACACTTTCACGCAGGTTTTTCGGAAGCAATGTATTTCTATTCAACTGACAGCAAAAAAACTCTTATTGTTCCTATTGAACAAATTCAAAATATGCCGTCTCAATTACAAGAAAAAGTTGACCAGAAAACATTGAATAGAATTGAAAAACTATTGGCTAAATCCACAAGTGGGTACGGAGATTTCAAATACTATAATTCCTTTAAATGTCCCCATTGTGGGTCGCCATTTATTGATTTTGAAAAACACGAAGACATTAGACCAACTGAGTACTATGGGAATCGACTAATAAACCAAGAGTTTGAACAATTTGAAAACAAATAAAACGTGTGCCAACAAGGTGTATAGCCAATAGGGCATTTAGTGATAAATTGAAAGTCCTATTCTTTGAGCAGGCAACGCCAAAACAAAGTTTTGACATTTAACAAAAAAAATAAAAGTAAAAACGTTTGTTTTGGCTTGGTGGCAAACCGAAAGTGAATTGCTTCGAATCTGCCCTACTGTCCATACACAGACCGTTGTGTGCAAAAGCAGGGAAAGACTACAGATTAACTTTAAACGATATAAAATGAAAAACGGAATTATTTTGATTTTAGTAATTTCATTGTTTGGATGTAATTCTACAATTAATCAGAACGACTATTTAAGGAAAGTATCTGAAAATTTAGACCAAATTAAATCAGCATCATATTTTTCAACACAGGTATCTAGTGCACCAGAAGATACAGCAAGGTTTACAGAACCGTATGAATTATTTTATAAAATTTTCATTAACCCATTAGACACTTTAGTCGGTTCTAGTTCGATGACTTTTTCCGCTGAGGACACAACAAATATGACAGATTTCTATGATGGAAAGGTTCGAGGAAAAGTAAATTGGGAGGAGCAATATGTGAAAATCGATAGTTTTAAACATCACCCATACCCTTTCAGACTTGTTCATTATCCATTTTATACAAAGATTAATGAGATAATAAAGTATACATTGACTACAACAGATAGCATACAAACTAATTTTAAAGATTTTGGTGACTCTATTTATTTTTGTTTAAGAATTATCAATAAACATGTTTATTTCCATATCAAGCCTATTGATATTAAGAATGAATACATTCCCGAAGATGAAATTTCTCAATTTGACGTTTGGTTTAATAAACAAGACGATATGCCATATAGAATGAGAAGCAAATGGCACCATACGACAATTTTTGAAGCCTGTAGTAAGCCAAAATTTAACTTGAGTAAAGATACTGCCTTAATTGTAAGCAATTATTTCCCTTCCTATTTTGAGGTTCGCTATGTTGACCCTTATGCCCCAAACCAAGTCGAACAAAAAGAGGAATTAGAAGGCAAAATTGCCCCAGATTGGATATTAAAAGATACTGATTTTAATGAGGTTAGTTTAAGTGATTTAAAAAGTAAAGTGTTATTAATTCAATTTACAGGTGTTGGTTGTGGACCTTGCCACCAATCAATTCCTTTTCTTAAAAAACTTGTAGAGGAATACAAAACAAAAGATTTTGAATTTCTAAGTATAGAAACTTGGAGTAATAATATGGTAGGATTAAAAAGATACCAGCAGAAAAATGGATTTAATTTTAGATTTTTAAAATCAACAGATGAAGTAACAAAGTCTTATGTAGTATCTTCTGTTCCTGTATTTTTTGTGATTGATGAAAATCGGATTATAAGAAAGGTGATAAACGGATATAGTAAAGAAGTTTCAGGCAAAGAGATTAAAGAGAGTATTGATAAGTATTTATAAAGCTTCAGCACACAACAATGTGTATAATTCATAAGGGTTTCAGAGGTTTTCAAGCATTTTCACCCGCATCAATTTTGGGTGGTAACTTGATATGTTTGAAGCCCGCAATGCCTTACGAAATCATACACTAAACGTTATCTCTGCTAAAAATAGCGGTCTATCTTGGTTATCAGAATGAAGATATGTGTGATTACTTTAAGGTAAAGTGTTAATAAAAAGTTGTATAACAAGAGTTTATCAAAATTAACTCAGCGTTGATTTGACAATTGAGATGTCGCATAGATCGGGGATTTCAAAAATATCAGATCGACCATAAATGGTTTTTGGCTTCCGATTTTCAAAGTAAGAAAATGAGCAACAGTAAAACGTGATTCATTATTTCTTCAATTCAATTTAGCGTGACCATAAATGGTTTCAAGCCGCCGTCTTTCAAATATTGTTATCAATAACGGTGATCGCAAAACGTTAAAATTGGACGCACCTGACATCAATAAATAGGAACTTGAATTTTATAATAAGTTACGTTGAGAAACAGTTGATTAGATTAATTGAATACCTTAATGAAATTAAACTCATCGATTCGATGAAATTGGGACGATGACAAAGAGATAACACTATATATAGCGCACAGGGGTTTTGGTGGGTGATGAAACCTCAAATTCAAATCAGCCATCGCCCAAGTTTTGAATCGATTTAGCAAAGCAAATAAAACAGATTCAAAACTTGGGCTTGGAAATAAACCGCCAGCTTCGGCAGTATAAAATCCCCAGCGCACCATATACACACCGTTGTTCCCAATCCACGTCAGTCATCAGATTTCAAAAATCTGAACGACACGAGGATACCAAAATTTCAATCATCGCGAATATCAAATAGCGATCCAAAAGTAAGAATGCTTAGGAGAAACAGTAATGGAAAACTTGATTGATAGGAGAGGAGTAAACTCATATGCTTCAGACGTATCAATAACTAAAATTGCTTCGACTACAACAGGGATTTTGGTCAAGAATATAGAAGGGGAGTTAATCTTTGGCATTAGTTAACGGACAAAATCAAAATAGATTGAAAACACAGCCGTTTGGTAATTGATTTAGTGAAATGAATAGCGAGTTGTAATGTAGTTGAAAGATGCAACAACGAAAATCGGTATAACAAAATCATAGTCTTTAAGCAAGACGAAAAGACAAGGAACAACACTATATATAGCGCACAGGGGTTTTGGTGGGTGATGAAACCTCAAATCCAAATCAACCATCGCCCAAGTTTTGAATCGATTTAGCTGAGTAAAGAAAACAGATTCAAAACTTGGGCTTGGAAATAAATCGCCAGCTTCGGAAGAATAAAATCCCCAGCGCACCATATACACACCGTTGTTCCCAATCCACGTCAGTTATCAGATTTCAACAATCAGAACGAAACAAGGCTACCAGAATTTCAATCATCGCGAATATCAAATAGCGATCCCACGGTAAGAATGCTTAGGAGAAACAGTAATGGAAAACTTGATTGATAGGAGAGGAGCAGACTCAAATGTTTCGGACGTTTCAATAACTAAAATTGACTTGACTACAACAAGGATTTTGGTCAAGAATATAGAAGGGGAGTTAATCTTTGGCATTTGTTAACTGACAAAATCAAAATAGATTGAAAACACAGCCGTTTGATAATTGATTTGGTGAAATGAATAGCGCGTTGTAATGTTGTTGAAAGATGCAACAACGAAAATCGATATAACAAAATCATAGTCTTGAGGCAAGACGAAAAGACAAGGAACAACACTATATATAGCGCACAGGGGTTTTGGTGGGTGATGAAACCTCATATTCAGATCAGCCATCGCCCAAGTTTTGAATCGATTTAGCAAAGCAAATAAAACAGATTCAAAACTTGGGCTTGGAAATAAACCGCTAGCTTCGGAAGGATAAAATCCCCAGCGCACCATATACACACCGTTGGGCAACATTAAAAAAAGATATACATGGCATATGATTGGACAATGTTTTTTGATGAGTTTGGTGGAGAATTACACCAGTCCTTCAAGAAAGAATTGAGTCAACAACTATTGGAAAAAGGTGATAACACTGGAATTAAACAATTTCAAAAACACAATTTTCAACTAATGGTTGGCATGATACCTATGGACATCCGAAAAGAAAAGGACAAAGTTATAGCCACTATTGAGTTTATAACTCCAACTTCATGGTCTATACCAACAACTATAAGTTGGAAGACTAATCAAATAGGACTTGAACTTGAACTTGCTCACAAAAGTGAAGTATCTTCTGACTCAATTGATTTTAAATGGGAGGACGAATCGTTAAAAGACAAAGTAGAACCTCATATTGCACCTTATAAAAAAAGTAAAGCAGAAAAAAATGGATTCGGGTTTAATGCGGAATATTTCTACCTATTGATTCCCGATGTTGAATTAGAAGTATTTTTTAAAGCGGACGTACCTGAAGAAACCATTAACTCTATGAACGACTTTCTTCAAGATTTTCACCGTGTATGGAATAAGGATAAAAAAGGGAAAGAGATTGAGTTTATATCGAGTCTGACCAAAAGTGATGCTCACTACTCTGTTGTAATGGATATTGGTCTAAAAAACACAGTTCGAATCATTAATGAATTGCTAAAATCAATTGGCGAAAAATACAGCCATGTTATAGAAAAGGTTAAAATAAAATAACGTTGCCCAACAAAGTGTATAGCCAATAGGGCGTTTGGAGATAAATTGAAAGACCTGTTCTTTGAGCAGGCAACGCCAAAACAAAGTTTTGACGTTTAACAAAAAGAAAATTAAAAGCAAAAACGTTTGTTTTGGCTTAGTGGTAAACCGAAAGTGAAGTGCTTCGAATCTGCCCTACTGTCCATACACAGAACGTTATCTCTGCTAAAAATAGCGGGCTATTTTGGTTGTCAGAATGAACATATGAGTGAAAACTATAAAGTAAAGTGTTAATAAATAGAAGTATAACAAGAGTTTATCAAAATTAACTCAGCGTTGATTTGACAATTGCGGTGTCGCATGGATTGGGAATTTCAAAAAATATTAGATCGACCATAAATGGTTTTTGACTTCCGATTTTCAATGCAGAAAAACGAACAACAGCTAAACGTGATTCAGCATTTATTCAATTCAATTTAGCGTGACCATAAATGGTTTCAAGCCGCAGACTTTCAAACATTTTTTTCAACAACGGTGATCGCTAAACGTGAAAATTGGACGCACCTGACATCAATAAATAAGAGTTTATATTTATAATAAGTTACGTGAACAGAAAGTTTATGAGAATAATAGAACGAAACTCATCGATTCGATGAAATTAGGAACGATGAAAAGAGATAACACTATATATAGCGCACAGGGGTTTTGGTGGGTGATGAAACCTCAAATCCAAATCAACCATCGCCCAAGTTTTGAATCGGTTTAGCAGAGCAAATATAACAGATTCAAAACTTGGGCTTGGAAATAAACCGCCAGCTTCGGAAGGATAAAATCCCCAGCGCACCATATACACACCGTTGTAGCACATTAAACCAAAATCGCGTGAAAAGAATGAATACCTACATAATCATTGGAGTTTTAGGATTAATTGGAATAATTGTCTTGGTTAGCTGGAATTCAAAACAGAATTCAAATAAACTCGGAATTGCTGAAAATAAGACTGAACTACGGAATGCTGAAAACCGACATGAAAAGCGAGATTTAAAGCTTACTGTCTCTTATAATTATGGAGAAACCACAAAAACTATATCTGACAAAGCAACAGCGGAAATAATAAAAAGCACAATGAATTCAACAAATTGGAATGAATTTCACATTGTGCAATTGGAAGATGAAAATGTATATAAAGCGTTGCACGTAAGCGGAAGTTTAGGCGATGATGGATTAGCTTCTGGATTTGTGACAGACGATGACCATATTTTATTGGTAAAACCATTAGAAACGGTTGAACAAATGACTGAAATTCTTCTTGACTTTTTAAAAGGAGAAGAAATTTGGCGGAATAAATATGAATATAAATAACGTGCTACAACAATGGCTATAAACAATTGCTATTACAGGCTTATCCTGAAAATTCCGCAGGAATTTTCAGCTTCTCGTGTACTTGCAAAAGTCCGCGCTAAACCACGCAACTGTTCATAGCCGAGACCGTTATCTCTGCTAAAAATAGCGGTCTATTTTGGTTGTCAGAATGAACATATGCTTGAATACTTTAAGGTAAAGTGTTAATAAATAAAAGTATAACAAGAGTTTGTCAAAATTAGCTCAGCGTTAATTTGACAATTGCGGCGTAGGTAGGATTGGGAATTTCAAAAATATTAGATTGACCATAAATGGTTTTTGGCTTCTTATTTTCAAAGCAGAAAAACGAACAACAGCAAAACGTGATTCAGCATTTTTTCAATTCAATTTAGCGTGACCATAAATGGTTTCAAGCTGCAGACTTTCAAACATTTTTTTCAACAACGGTGATCGCTAAACGCTAAAATTGGACGCACCTGACATCAATAAATCTGAACCTATATTTTATAATAAGTTACGTGAACAGAAAGTTGATTAGACTAATAGAACAAAACTCATCGATTCGATGAAATTAGGAACGATGAAAAAGAGATAACACTATATATAGCGCACAGGGGTTTCGGTGGGTGGTGAAACCTCAAATCCAAATCAGCCATCGCCCAAGTTTTGAATCGATTTAGCAGAGCAAATAAAACAGATTCAAAACTTGGGCTTGGATTAGACCGCGAACTTCGGAAGGATAAAATCCCCAGCGCACCATATACACACCGTTACCCACAATTATGAAAAAAATACTGCTGACATTAATAATCTGCCTTTTGAGTCTAATGAATTATGCTCAAGAAAAGGTTACGTCCGAATTAGAAAAGGCATATGGAGAAGAAAAATACGATTTGATTATTTCCGAGCATTCTGATAAAGTGAAGGAATATCCTGCAAAAGCGATTTACTATGTTGCTATGGCTTATCATATGAAAGCAAATGACAACAAAGTGTTGGAATTAATGGATTTATCAATTCAAAAGGACAAAACGGACCCTGACACATATTTTATTAAGGGAATGACTTTTAATTATATGGGACAATTCGACAAAGCAGTTGAATCTTTCAATAAAGCAATCGAATTAGATTCTACAAACTCAAATTACTTCAGCGGTTTAGGAGATTCATATGTTAACCAAGAAAAACACAAAGATGCGCTAACAGCTTATACAACTGCAACCGAAAAAAACGAGCCGATTGACCGTCCATTTACAATGATTCCACAAATCTATGCGGAACTGAATCAACCTGAAAAGGCTTTAGAAGCTTTCTATATATCAAAACAAACCATATCAAAGGAATCTGATTCTTATATAA
This sequence comes from Persicobacter psychrovividus, assembly GCF_036492425.1. Taxonomy (NCBI): domain Bacteria; kingdom Pseudomonadati; phylum Bacteroidota; class Cytophagia; order Cytophagales; family Persicobacteraceae; genus Persicobacter; species Persicobacter psychrovividus. The sequence goes on along the minus strand of NZ_AP025294.1, from coordinate 380,729 downwards.
ACGCATTGTATAATATCGGACTTTACGAGTTTCTAAATAAGGAATTTGAAAAATCCGAAATTGCTTTTAAAGAACTAATTGAATTAGTTCCAAATGATTATCATTCAATTTCAAAGTTAATACAAGTTTATTATGGGAAAAAAGAATATGGAAAAGCGAATCCTCTAAAAGAAAAATTATATCAGGCTTATAATCAAGGTACACTCAAAGACAATTTGAAAGACCAATTTTGCTTTGACCAATTTGATTGGGAAGATAAATACATTTTTGCGGTTGAAAGGTTTGCCGAAAAAGAGGGGAAACTTTATTACAAGCACATTTTTCACGTAACGAACAAAGAAAGTGGAAAAACTGAATTTACTATTCAAACAGAGAATTCCCCAATTTCGGTCGAGTTAGGTGGACCAAAATATGTACTTGGAATGGACAAAAACGGAACTCATTCAACTTTTAGATATGGATTTGAAGAGGACTTTAATTATGAGGATTTGAAAAAAACTGTAATTCTTATTCTTGAAGAGAAAATTAAAGCTGGAGCGAGTTCAAGACCAACTAAAAAGAATAAATAACTGTGGGTAACAATAGCTATAAGTAATTGCTTGTTCTCGCCTACCTCTGAAAATCCTCACGTATTTTCAGCTTGGTATGTACTTGCAAAGTTAAGTGCTAACCCACGCAACTACTCATAGCCGAGACCGTTGCCCACAATTTACCTAATTGGAATACCAAATACTGATAATTTTAGTCATAGCATCAAGTTTAATTTTATGCTCGTGGTCTCGCACACAAATTGGAAACTTTCTTTATTTGGGAATGGTTATAGGACTGGCTTTAACCGTAATTCAATTGGTATGGAGCGTTAGTAGTGGGATTAATATGTTTTACATTGGCATATTTTTACTCATGCCTAATTACTTTTTCTCTTGTGAATACTCAAAAAGTGAGAAAATGATGCTGTTTTTGTTATTGATACCAACGAATATATACCACTTATTTCTTTTTCAGCATTACCCTATTTATGGAATAATTAAGGTAATGCCAATAATTGCTATTTCGGTATATGCATTTGTTATTTCACGAAAAGAATTAAAAAGCGAATTAAAAATACTAACATTAATTATAGCGGAGATAACTTTATCCTTGATGACTTAAAACTGTGGGCAACAATGTGTATTAGTAATGCGGGTAAAGTGCTAATAATAAATTGTTTTATATATATATGCAACAGATTTGGTTGATAGTTTGGTACTTAAATACCCCGCATAACTCATACACGGACCGTTGTGGGTAATGTAAAATGACGAACGAACAGCACATATTAAGACTGATTCAAAGCCATAAGGAATTGGAGCATTTCGACTATTCTAAAGCGGTTGATTGGGCTATTGACCTAATCCGACAAGGAAAAGATACTGACAATGTGTTAATGCTTGCTTCATTTTCTGAACCTATTGACAGGTTTGAAATCAGACCCTATGTTACCAATGTTCTAAACGACTTAGGACTTGAAGAACTCGACTATAAAAGTGCTGTGATTGCAGAAACGCATTACCACTTGAACGCAATTCTAAACGACCGTGAGATAAGAACGAACTTACAGTCTCTCTACCAACTTTGCGTGGACAATGACTATGAATCGGGACTTATGAACTTCTATCTGATTTACCACGGATGGGACGAACTCGAAGAAATTGGCGTGAACTATTACTTTGAAGGAGCGGACTTAGACAACATCGAAGAGGTCCTTAAAAAGGAAGCAAGAAAGTGGATTGACAAATATGTTCATGGAATTGAAGTTGAATCAGACGAACAAGAACGAACAGAAGAAAAAGAAAAAACACTACCCACAACAACGGCTATAAGCAAGCGGGCGGCCAGTGCTAAAAGAAACGATAAAACTTTTAAAAAACTATGGTCACGGCTGACAGGAAAGTAGCTTTTAAGCCCGCCTGCTCATAGCTAAACCGTTGTGCGGCAGCTAAAAAAAACAGACACCTAAGAATTAATAATGGGATTCGGATTTAATTTATTCTTCATTTTCATTCTTGTCCCATTGACAGGAATTCTATTGATAGCTTGGCTTCTATCGAGAAAACTTTGGATAGGAAAAATACTAGGATTTATTTGGCTCGGAATTTTTGGACTTGCACTACTGTCAGGAATTGTTCAATGGTTGACTTCAAAGACAGAATTGGACAAGGATGATTACTATGGAGAATATGTTATTAATCGGGACTATTTCAAAGGCGAACAGACTGATTGGCAATACAACCATTTTCGTTTTGAAATAACTGACGAAGACTCAATTTTCTTCTATGTGACTGACAAAGAGAAAATATTGAAAACTTATCGTGGGACAATTAAAACGACAACACCTTACAGTTCGGCTCGATTGATAATTGAAATGGATCAACCGACACACCATATTATGACAAGTAATCCGACAACTTACAGAAGTGCGTGGGACTTCTACTTGGTTTTTAAGTCGCCAAAAATTTACAACGTATTTTTCGAAAAAGGAAAATGGAAACCAATAGACTGAAAAAATAAAAGCCGACCGCACAACAACGGCTATACGTAATGCGGGTTTTGGTGCTAAATTGAAAGTAAATGAATATTAACAAACATATCGGTAAGCGGACAGTGAAGTGCTCTTTAATCACGCACTACGCATAGCCAAACCGTTGTGCGTCATTTAAGAAAAAGTGTGAGATACAAGAAAATTAGAGGTTTAAAAAGAAAGGTTGATAAAATTCAGAATTGGATTGATGAATACTTGGACTTGAATATTGAACAGTTATCTGAATATAAATATCAATACTCAAAAGTTTACGTCTATCCTTGGTGTAATTTGACTTTAACCGATAGCGAAATTCCCGAACCAAAAGGTATGGCAAAAAAGGAAATACTAAACGGACTTGAAAAAATCTATGACGGTTGGAAAACTGAATTAGAAAAATTAAACAGACCATATTATTTGAAAATATGGCTTTACGAGCCTAGGGTTTCAAAATCTCAAGTAGTATGTGCCATTGACGAAAAAATTGATTATTACGAAAACATATTTGAGAAAGCGGATTTTGAAGAAAATAGTTCGTCATTCACCAATCAATTAAATTCTGATTTTAAATGGCAACCGAATATTGACGAAGAACCTTATTGGGAAAGTGATTTACTTTGGCCAGTTGATCAGTACGAAAGAATAGAAGACAGTTATTCGGACAGAAGGATTTTGAATAAACTGAAAAAAGGGAATTTTAAGAATAAAGAAATTGACAGTCCAAATGGAAATAAGGACACGATTTATTTCTTACCAAAAGGGAAAATTTGGGTTGGAGAAAAATAAAAAACGCACGCACAACAATGGCTATAAGTAATTGCTTGTTCTCGCCTACTTCTGAAAATCCTCGCGAATTTTCAGTTTGGTGTGTACTTGCAAAGTTAAGTGCTTACCCACGCAACTACTCATAGCCGAGACCGTTAGCGGCAAGCTAAAATGACGAACGAACAGATAAAATATTCGATTGAAACAGGTGAAATAAAACTTGGAAATTGGGACAAATTCACCCATTACGGAATAGTTGGTTTTCTATTCTTCATCCCAGCTATGTTTATTTTTTTTCATTTACAAGACTATTTTCAAGGAACACCGAGACCTTTTAGAGAAGGAGAAATATGGTTTATGATTGTTCCTTCACTACTTGGTCTGCTATTTTATAGACTTCAAAGGAATCGGCTAAAATTCAAATCAATAAACACTAATTTGACACGAGAAGAATTCGACCCAATAATTGGTAAAGTCGCTAATGAACTTGAATGGTCGCCCTATTTGGTGAACAAAAAAATAATAATCGCCAAGACTCACCCAAGTTTCTTTTCGGGAAGTTGGGGAGAACAAATAACAATTTTGTTCGACACGAATAGAATCTTGGTTAATAGCATTTGTGACCCTGACAAAAGAAGTTCGGTAGTCTCAATGGGACGGAATAAGCAGAATATGAATAGATTAATCGAAGAAATAAAAAAAGCCAGCCGCTAACAACGCATATAGCTTATGGCGGGTGAACGGCTAACAACAAGGTTTTCACTCCGTAGCAAGCTTTGGTTTTTGTGGACAAAAAAAGTACTTCGAAACCGCCACAAGCCATATGCAAACCGTTGTAGCACATTAAAAAAATGACAGAAAGCGAATTCATAGACTATTGGAATAAGGAATATCCGGAATCGTTTCCAATCAATCACGAATTAAAATGGATATATCCCGACAGATGGTTTAGGATTCATAGTTTGCCTGAGTCAAAACGATATGCCGAATCTGCGGACGAGTACAGAATCATACTTGATCGACAAAACCAATTGATTAATGACCTGATTGGAGAAGAATCAGAAGTAGCAATTTCTTTCGGGCTTTACACAAACGACATAGCCAATGACAATTACAAAGAATTAACTGACTTTGGAGAATTTCTAAAAGTATTAACCATTGACTTACACAAGGAAAGACCTGAAGAATATGAAGATGAAATGTTCTTTGATATTTACGTAAAGACTGAAAATTGGAAAAACGGAAACAGAGATGAAATTCTCAAAGCGATTGCTGATGATGAAATAAGAGCAATGTTTGTCAGTCCATCAAAGAAATGTGTGATTGCACCTTATGACGGTGGAGTTGACGTGATTGTTAACACCACCGAAAATAGAGACAAACTAAAGGCTAAATACAAGGATTGGCTTTCTGACATAGAAGATGGAATGTAAAAAAATAAATAAAAACGTGCTACAACAACGCATATAGCTTATGGCGGGTGAACGGCTGCTAGCAAAATTTTCCCCTCACAGCCAGCTTTGGTTTCGGTGGACAGGAAAGTGCTTCGAAACCGCCACAAGCCATATGCAAACCGTTGTTCCCAATCCACGTCGGTCATCATATTTCAACAAACAGAACGAAACGAGGATACCAAAATTTCAATCATCATCAAAACGAAGCAGTGATTCAACAGTAGTAGAAAACTGGATTGGTAGGAGAGGAGCAGACTCAAATGCTTCAGACGTATCAAAAATTAAAATTGACTCGACTACAACAGGGATTTGGCTCAAGAATATAGAAGGGGGGTAATCCTTAGCATTTGTTAACTGACAAAATCAAAATAGATTGAAAAGACAGCCGTGTGATAATTGATTGGGTGAAAAGATTAGCGGGTTGTAATGTTGTTGAAAGATGCAACAATGAAAATCGATATAACAAAATCATAGTCTTAAAGCAAGACGAAAAGACAAGGAACAACACTATATATGGCGCACAGGGGTTTTGGTGGGTGATGAAACCTCAAATCCAAATCGGCCATCGCCCAAGTTTTGAATCGATTTAGCAGAGTAAAGAAAACAGATTCAAAACTTGGGCTTGGATTAGACCGCGAACTTCGGAAGGATAAAATCCCCAGCGCACCATATACACACCGTTATCTCTGCTAAAAATAGCGGTCTCTCTTGTTTATCAGAATTAAGATATGCGTGAATACTTTAAGGTAAAGTGTTAATAAATAGAAGTATAACAAGAGTTTGTCAAAATTAACTCAGCGTTGATTTGAAAATTGGGGTGTCGGAAGGGTTGGGAATTTCAAGAATATTAGATTGACCATAAATGGTTTTTGACTTCCGATTTTCAAAGTAAAAAAATGAGCAACAGTAAAAGGTGATTCATTATTTCTTCAATTCAATTTAGCGTGACCATAAATGGTTTCAAGCCGCCGTCTTTCAAATATTGTTATCAATAACGGTGAACGCTAAACGTTAAAATTGGACGCACCTGACATCAATAAATCGGAATCTATATTTTATAATAAGTTACGTGAACAGAAAGTTGATGAGACTAATAGAACAAAACTCATCGATTCGATGAAATTAGGAACGATGAAAAGAGATAACACTATATATAGCGCACAGGGGTTTCTGTGAGTGATGAAACCTCAAATCCAAATCAGCCATCGCCCAAGTTTTGAATCGATTTAGCAGAGCAAATAAAACAGATTCAAAACTTGGGCTTGGAAATAATCCGCCAGCTTCAGAAGGATAAAATCCCCAGCGCACCATATACACACCGTTGTTCCCAATCCACGTCGGTCATCAGATTTCAACAATCAGAACGAAACGTGGCTACCAAAATTTCAATCATCGCAAATATCAAATAGCGATCCAACGGTAAGAATGCTTAGGAGAAACAGTAATGGAAAACTTGATTGATAGAAGAGGAGCAAACTCAAATGTCTCGGACGTATCAATAACTAAAATTGCCTCGACTACAACAGGGATTTTGGTCAAGAATATAGAAGGGGAGTTAATCATTGGCATTAGTTAACGGACAAAATCAAAATAGATTGAAAACACAGCCGTTTGGTAATTGATTTGGTGAAATGAATAGCGAGTTGTAATGTTGTTGAAAGATGCAATAACGAAAATCGATATAACAAAATCATAGTCTTACAGGAAGACGAAAAGACAAGGAACAACACTATATATAGCGCACAGGGGTTTCTGTGGGTGATGAAACCTCAAATCCAAATCAACCATCGCCCAAGTTTTGAATCGGTTTAGCAGAGCAAATAAAACAGATTCAAAACTTGGGCTTGGATCATGCCGCGAGCTTCGGAAGGATAAAATTCCCAGCGCACCATATACACACCGTTGCCAGTAATTTGAAAAGAGCATATGGTTACATTAAAAACATTATCAAAATCTGACATTTTTCCATTCTATAGTTGGATTAATGATGATGAAGTGATTAAATATTCTTTATCACTGTTTAGAAAAATTAATTCAGAAAAGGAAATTGAAAACTGGTATTCCGAATTGATGAGAAATGAAAAAGATATTACACTGGGAATATTTTTTGAATCAACAAATGAATTAATTGGATATGCTGGAATTTGTGACATATCTGAGACAAATAAATCGGGTGAGTATTATATTTTTATTGGTGAGAAAAGATTATGGGGAAAAGGAATCGGAACAAAAGTTACTGAACAGATTTTAAAAATAGGATTTAACAATTATAATTTAAACCGAATAATGCTAACAGTATCAGAACCCAATATTGGTGGGCTGAAAGCATATGAAAAATCTGGATTCAAAATAGAAGGACGATTAAGAGAAGCGTCTTTTCGAGACAATGAATTTCACGATAAATTGATTATGTCAATATTAAAATCAGAATGGAATGAAAAACTACTGGCAACAAAAAATATAGTGCATTTGGCAGGTAGTGCTAAAATTGAAAATGATAGCAATAAATAAACATAGTAGTAAACTGAAAACTATTGGTGTTAAAATACCAAACGCACCATATTCAAACCGTTGTAGCCCATAAGAAGATGAAACATTATTACATATGAGAAAGATTTTAGCCTATTTATTTTTAAGCGTAATTGCAATTAATTCATATTCACAGAATCAAGAAATTGACAACAACCTGATTGAGTTAGGAAAGATTTATAGAAACTTCATGTTTCGAAATAACCCTCCCGAGGGGACTGATGAAAAATTGGATAAACTAAAGACAGATAAGTTGAATGTAACAGTTGAGTTTATCAAACAGACGATTACTCCTAAAAACGACCTGACTTCTGAGAGATTTTTACAACTTCCTGACACAACATCTCTAAAATACATTTTTGTAGTTAGACAGATAAACCTAAATATTCGAGAGGAGAATCCTAAAGACAATTATAAATTGATTGCTGATACCTTGAATTCTGACATCAAATATTTTGCTTTAGTTGATAATTACTATGATATGTTATTTAGTGGGATTGGAAATAAGAATCAACCATTTGATTTGACAGCCGTGAATTTTGAATTGAATAGTTATAATCTAAAGAGTGATACCGAAAAAGGGATTTTTTTCTTAAAAGCAATGAGTCTATGCGGCATGACTATTTGGGGGTACATGAATATTGTTAAGCCACCAAACTATAAGGCAGCGATGGAAAAGATTAGCAAATATCCAAAGTTTAATGGACAACCATATTACCAGTATCTTGATTTGAACTTTCCTGACTTTAAGATGAAAATCCTAAAAGATGAAGACGAAATGAGCTATAAAGAATACTTCATTGATAAATACCTTAATACATTGATTTATCATTATATGTGCTTAAATCAGAAAAAGAAATTTAAGGAGCAAAAAATGGATTTAGTATTAGGTTCGATTTTAAAAGAGAAACAGTATTATAAATACTCGAAAAATTATAAAGAGAATCTTGAAAGTTTATTTAAAACTCAGGAATACAAATAATTACGGGCTACAACAATGTGTATAGTGGATAAGGGTTTCAGAGGTTTTCGAGCGGAATCAACCGCATTAATTTCGGGTGGTAACTTGATAGGTTTGAAGCCCGCAATCCCTTACGACACCATACACCGAACGTTGTAGCACATTAAACCAAAATCGCGTGAAAAGAATGAATACCTACATAATCATTGGAGTTTTAGGATTAATTGGAATAATTGTCTTGGTTAGCTGGAATTCAAAACAGAATTCAAATAAACTCGGAATTGCTGAAAATAAGACTGAACTACGGAATGCTGAAAACCGACATGAAAAGCGAGATTTAAAGCTTACTGTCTCTTATAATTATGGAGAAACCACAAAAACTATATCTGACAAAGCAACAGCGGAAATAATAAAAAGCACAATGAATTCAACAAATTGGAATGAATTTCACATTGTGCAATTGGAAGATGAAAATGTATATAAAGCGTTGCACGTAAGCGGAAGTTTAGGCGATGATGGATTAGCTTCTGGATTTGTGACAGACGATGACCATATTTTATTGGTAAAACCATTAGAAACGGTTGAACAAATGACTGAAATTCTTCTTGACTTTTTAAAAGGAGAAGAAATTTGGCGGAATAAATATGAATATAAATAACGTGCTACAACAATGGCTATAAACAATTGCTATTACAGGCTTATCCTGAAAATTCCGCAGGAATTTTCAGCTTCTCGTGTACTTGCAAAAGTCCGCGCTAAACCACGCAACTGTTCATAGCCGAGACCGTTGTGGGTAATGTAAAATGACGAACGAACAGCACATATTAAGACTGATTCAAAGCCATAAGGAATTGGAGCATTTCGACTATTCTAAAGCGGTTGATTGGGCTATTGACCTAATCCGACAAGGAAAAGATACTGACAATGTGTTAATGCTTGCTTCATTTTCTGAACCTATTGACAGGTTTGAAATCAGACCCTATGTTACCAATGTTCTAAACGAATTAGGACTTGAAGAACTCGACTATAAAAGTGCTGTGATTGCAGAAACGCATTACCACTTGAACGCAATTCTAAACGACCGTGAGATAAGAACGAACTTACAGTCTCTCTACCAACTTTGCGTGGACAATGACTATGAATCGGGACTTATGAACTTCTATCTGATTTACCACGGATGGGACGAACTCGAAGAAATTGGCGTGAACTATTACTTTGAAGGAGCGGACTTAGACAACATCGAAGAGGTCCTTAAAAAGGAAGCAAGAAAGTGGATTGACAAATATGTTCATGGAATTGAAGTTGAATCAGACGAACAAGAACGAACAGAAGAAAAAGAAAAAACACTACCCACAACAACGGCTATAAGCAAGCGGGCGGACAGTGCTAAAAGAAACGATAAAACTTTTAAAAAACTATGGTCACGGCTGACAGGAAAGTAGCTTTTAAGCCCGCCTGCTCATAGCTAAACCGTTATCTCTGCTAAAAATAGCGGTCTATCTTGGTTATCAGAATGAAGATATGTGTGATTACTTTAAGGTAAAGTGTTAATAAAAAGTTGTATAACAAGAGTTTATCAAAATTAACTCAGCGTTGATTTGAAAATTGGGGTGTCGGAAGGGTTGGGAATTTCAAAAAATTTAGATTGACCATAAATGGTTTTTGGCTTCCGATTTTCAAAGTAAAATAACGAATATCAGCTAAACGTGATTCAGCATTTTTTCAATTCAATTTAGTGTGACCATAAATGGTTTCTAGCCGCAGACTTTCAAACATTTTTTTCAACAACGGTGATCGCTAAACGTGAAAATTGGACGCACCTGACATCAATAAATAAGAGTTTATATTTTATAATAAGTTACGTGAACAGAAAGTTTATGAGACTAATAGAACGAAGCTCATCGATTCGATGAAATTAGGAACGATGAAAAGAGATAACACTATATATAGCGCACAGGGGTTTTGGTGGGTGATGAAACCTCAAATCCAAATCAACCATCGCCCAAGTTTTGAATCGGTTTAGCAGAGCAAATAAAACAGATTCAAAACTTGGGCTTGGAAATAAACCGCAGCTACGGAAGGATAAAATCCCCAGCGCACCATATACACACCGTTATCTCTGCTAAAAATAGCGGTCTATCTTGGTCATCAGAATGAACATATGCGTGAATACTTTAAGGTAAAGTGTTAATAAATAGAAGTATAACAAGAGTTTGTCAAAATTAACTCAGCGTTGTTTTGAAAATTGGGGTGTCGGAAGGGTTGGGAATTTCAAAAATATTAGATTGACCATAAATGGTTTTTGGCTTCCGATTTACAAAGTAAAAAATCGAATATCAGCTAAACGTGATTCAGCATTTTTTCAATTCAATTTAGTGTGACCATAAATGGTTTCAAGCCGCAGACTTTCATACATTTTTTTCAACAACGGTGATCGCTAAACGTAAAAATTGGACGCACCTAACATCAATAAATCGAAACCTATATTTTATAATAAGTTACGTGAATAGAAAGACGATTAGACTATCAGAACAAAACTCATCGATTCTATGAAATTAGGAACGATGAAAAAGAGATAACACTATATATAGTGCACAGGGGGTTCTGTGGGTGATGAAACCTCAAATCCAAATCAACCATCGCCCAAGTTTTGAATCGGTTTAGCAGAGCAAATATAACAGATTCAAAACTTGGGCTTGGAAATAAACCGCCAGCTTCGGCAGGATCAAATCCCCATCGCACCATATACACACCGTTGTGGGCAATTAAAAAAATATGAACGGAGAGACAATATTTTTAATCGTTTGGGTGATTGTAGCAGCATTCATCCTGACAACTTTCTATAAAAGAGGGAAAAAAGCACTTTCAATATTCCCAGACATCCACTCTGTTCGTGTAGTTTATCGGGACAAATCAGCATCGGGACACTCGAACAAATCTTGGACGACCAAAATGGGAGGTGCAAGAAACGCCTTGGACATAGTTGTGACGGACAAAGAATTATGGCTTAAAAGCATGTTACTTTTTGCCGGCATTGGAAAGCATTACGACTTATTACATAAAGTCTCACTTGACAACATAATAAGGACTGACAGGCAAGGAAGAAAGATCACGGTGGACTTTAAAACAGAAGATGGAAAAGACAAACAAGTAGTATTTATGACCAAACGACCAGACGATTTTTTGAAAGCAATAAAAAAGTAAAAAACTGCCCACAACAAAGCGTATAAAATATGGGGCTGACAATGGTTCAGAGGATTTGGTGCTCTCAAAAAGCAGTAGTGCTCGGTTGACACAGACGAGTTCCAAAGCCCCACATTTCATACGCAGACCGTTATCTCTGCTAAAAATAGCGGTCTATTTTGGTTGTCAGAATGATCATATGCTTGAATACTTTAAGGTAAATTGTTAATAAGTAGAAGTATAACAAGAGTTTATCAAAATTAACTCAGCGTTGATTTGACAATTGCGGTGTCGCATGGATTGGGAATTTCAAAAAATATTAGATCGACCATAAATGGTTTTTGACTTCCGATTTTCAATGCAGAAAAACGAACAACAGCAAAACGTGATTCAGCATTTTTTCAATTCAATTTAGCGTGACCATAAATGGTTTCAAGTCGCATCTTTCCAAATATTGTGGTGAGCAGGAGTGATCGCTAAACGTTAAAATTGGACGCACCTGACATCAATAAATAGGAGTTTATATTTTATAATAAGTTACGTGAACAGAAAGTTTATGAGACTAATAGAACGAATCTCATCGATTCGATGAAATTAGGAACGATGAAAAGAGATAACACTATATATAGCGCACAGGGGTTTTGGTGGGTGATGAAACCTCAAATCCAAATCAACCATCGCCCAAGTTTTGAATCGGTTTAGCAGAGCAAATATAACAGATTCAAAACTTGGGCTTGGAAATAAACCGCCAGCTTCGGAAGGATAAAATCCCCAGCGCACCATATACACACCGTTGTAATGCATTAAAAAAACAGATATGATAAAAATACTAATAGACACTATTTTAAAAACATATTGGATTAATTCAAAAATCAACAATGGGAAAAAATTATACTTTAATAATGTTTTCTTTCCATCATTTTTAGAGAGTGTCAACAACCATTTTATTATATCGGAGCATTATGAATTAAGAGATGCTTTTTCAAAATCTCCCGTTAAAGGATTAATGAACTCTATTTTTAATCCAAATAAATTTTTTTTCAATGCTTTAGATTTATCTGTAGCAATAAATATATCGATTAACGGTTATTGTAATGAAAAGTATGTTAACAATGATGAAATCGTTAACTCTGCTAACTACATATGTGAATTATTAAAAAAGCAAATGTATCAAGACAAGATTATTCGAGAATTATTAAAAGAGTTGGATAAAGATTTAAAGAATTTTGATTTTTACATAGAGAGAGAAAAAATTAAAAAAACTCTCAATGATAAAATTGAAATATTTAAAACATATTTTGGTCGATTTGACGATAAAAATTATTCTAGTGGTGTAAAAGTATATTATCAAGCTAACAATGAAAGTTGGATTAATTGGAAAGATGAAAATTCAATAGACATAAATCATAATTGTGTGGAGTTTGAATCGGGTTTTTTCCTATGTGGTTTTAATTATAAACTATTTTCTGGAGAATCGTTAAAAATCGCAACTAGTGAAAATGGAAAAGAATTTTTTAATCCTCAGAAATATAAATGGGGTGATAATGTTATTTGGGCACAATAAAACGCATTACAACAATGGCTATAAGTAATTGCTTGTTCTCGCCTACTTCCGAAAATCCTAGCTGATTTTCAGCTTGGTGTGTACTTGCAGAGTTAAGTGATAACCCACGCAACTACTCATAGCCGAGACCGTTACACCACATTTGAAAAAAACAATCGAAATAGAAATTAACAAATACGAAAAACCGATTAGAGAACTGGTTGGAAAGTCGATTGCGGAAGTAAATTACTACGAAATAGATTACGGAGAACCTATGTGGAATGAAATTGAATATCACACATTGGATTACGGAATTGAATTAGTTACCTCTGACAAGCTGAATTTCTATTTTGTGTGGGGAAACGAATACACCCAATACGATTTAAAATTCCGAAATGGAACTATATCGGCTGAATTCAGCACAGAAAATGGAGCTAAAAAATACAATGCGACCAACAACCAAAAATGGACTGAACTAATCGGAGCAAAAATCAGCGGAATTGAAAGCTGTTGGTCCTATTGGAGTTTGATTAATGAGGACAAACGAAATTACTATCCGCAAGATGTACGACTTGAATTTGAGAATGGGAAAGAAGTGTGGATTTCTGCTCTCGAAATTAGAGACGGAAGAATAATCGGAATGCAAGACCATTTGACTCTTGTATTCGATAAAAAAACAGCGGAAAAATATAAAATCGGAATAAAAAACGTGGTGTAACAATAGCTATAAACAATTGGGGCGAAAGTGATAAACGAAAGTATAAACATAAAACAAAGGTCTGTGCTAAACCGAAAAGTTAGGGCAAAAATCCCCAACTGTTCATAGCCGAGACCGTTGCCAGTAATGTAAACCAACCTTTATGCTGAAAGGACTATTTAAGAAAAAAACACCAGTCGAAAAGTATATGGCTCATTTGGATAGGATTTTCCAAACTGAACCTGAATACTATAAAGAGGAATCTAAAACGGACGGAATTCCTGGAGTTACAAGCATTGTCTATAAAGACATTCCAGAAAAAGGAATGATAACTGGAATTACGTACGGACTTTCACTCGGAAATCATCCAGACTGGAAATTTGGACGACCTGAATTGATAGTTACAGTTGGCTCGAAAGATGCATCTTGGGCTCAAGTTGCAGGATATTTAGCAAACAATTTGAGAGGAGATTGCCCCTTTAGCTATAGCAACACAATTAACTTTAGAGAAAAAATATCGGAGGAATCAGAAATGGACGCATTTCTTGTATTTGCACCTTCGATTTTGGACAAAAAAGATTTTGCGAATATCGACGTGGGACTGAATTACAAAATCAATATTGCTGGACTTTATCCAATCTATGCGTCCGAAATGGAATATATTGAGAAAAACGGACTTGAAAAATTTTGGAAAAATCCGAATTTTGATATGTACAACGTAAATAGAAAACGAATAAAATAATTAAAAAACACTACTGGCAACAATGGCTATAAGTAATTGCTTGTTCTCGCCTACTTCTGAAAATCCTCGCGGATATTCAGTTTGGTGTGCACTTGCAAAAGTTAAGTGCTAAACCACGCAACTACTCATAGCCGAGCCGTTGTTCCCAATCCACGTCGGTCAATAAATTTGAAAAATCTGAACGAAACGAGGCTACCAAAATTTCAATTATCACAAATATCAAACAGCGATCCAACAGTAACCATCCATAGTGAAACAGTAATAGAAAATTGGACGATAGAAGAGGAGTAAACTCAAATGTTTCGGACGTTTCAATAGCTAAAATTGACTCGACTACAACAAGGATTTTGGTCAAGAATATAGAAGGGGAGTTAATCTTTGGCATTAGTTAACGGACAAAATCAAAATAGATTGAAAACACAGCCGTTTGGTAATTGATTTAGTGAAATGAATAGGGAGTTGTAATGTAGTTGAAAGATGCAACAACGAAAATCGGTATAACAAAATCATAGTCTTTAAGCAAGACGAAAAGACAAGGAACAACACTATATATAGCGCACAGGGGTTTCTGTGGGTGATGAAACCTCAAATCCAAATCAACCATCGCCCAAGTTTTGAATCGGTTTAGCAGAGCAAATAAAACAGATTCAAAACTTGGGCTAGGATTTGTCCGCCAACTTCGGAAGGATAAAATCCCCAGCGCACCATATACACACCGTTGTGGCTAATTTGAAAAATGACAAGAATAGCATTCATACTGACCATTGGACTTTTAATTTCAAGTTGTAATAACATGACAACGAATTCCTCAGAATCAATTCCAGAAATGATGCAACCAAATTGGACAGGACTAGAAATTGAAAGCTTTCCTGTAAAATTTGGACAGGTACTAAAATTTAATGGCTTCAGTGCGGAAATGTCTGCTATTGTCTTGGACTTTAATGAAGACGAAAACGGACAATGGATTGGAGTATGTTTCATTGATCAAAATCGGCTTTTCGGAAGACAAATTCCAAGCGGGATGATTAACACGAAATGTCTTGACCTGCTTGACTTGACATATATTCAAAGAGATGCACTAATTGACTTTGAAGTATTGGAAATAATTGCAGTTAATAAAACGAAAGTTGGAATCGGTTCTCAAAGTCCTGCTACCAACTTTTCAGAAATTAAGAGAGACTTCGACAGGGGAATTGAACAAAGGAAAAAAGAACAAACCCTTTGTGACAAAGGATTGTCAGATTTAAACCCTGTAAGAGAATGCTATTTTGACATAAAAAAAATAAAAAACTAGCCACAACAATGGGTATAAAACATAGGGCTGACAGTGGTTTCCGCAAGTTTCGGATTCTTAGCAAGCATCGTCTTGGAGGACAAGTTCGTAGCTCCGAAATGCCCTCGTTTCATACCCGGAACGTTATCTCTGCTAAAAATAGCGGTCTATTTTGGTTGTCAGAATGATCATATGCTTGAATACTTTAAGGTAAATTGTTAATAAGTAGAAGTATAACAAGAGTTTATCAAAATTAACTCAGCGTTGATTTGACAATTGCGGTGTCGCATGGATTGGGAATTTCAAAAAATATTAGATCGACCATAAATGGTTTTTGACTTCCGATTTTCAATGCAGAAAAACGAACAACAGCAAAACGTGATTCAGCATTTTTTCAATTCAATTTAGCGTGACCATAAATGGTTTCAAGTCGCATCTTTCCAAATATTGTGGTGAGCAGGAGTGATCGCTAAACGTTAAAATTGGACGCACCTGACATCAATAAATAGGAGTTTATATTTTATAATAAGTTACGTGAACAGAAAGTTTATGAGACTAATAGAACGAATCTCATCGATTCGATGAAATTAGGAACGATGAAAAGAGATAACACTATATATAGCGCACAGGGGTTTTGGTGGGTGATGAAACCTCAAATCCAAATCAACCATCGCCCAAGTTTTGAATCGGTTTAGCAGAGCAAATATAACAGATTCAAAACTTGGGCTTGGAAATAAACCGCCAGCTTCGGAAGGATAAAATCCCCAGCGCACCATATACACACCGTTGCCCACAATTTACCTAATTGGAATACCAAATACTGATAATTTTAGTCATAGCATCAAGTTTAATTTTATGCTCGTGGTCTCGCACACAAATTGGAAACTTTCTTTATTTGGGAATGGTTATAGGACTGGCTTTAACCGTAATTCAATTGGTATGGAGCGTTAGTAGTGGGATTAATATGTTTTACATTGGCATATTTTTACTCATGCCTAATTACTTTTTCTCTTGTGAATACTCAAAAAGTGAGAAAATGATGCTGTTTTTGTTATTGATACCAACGAATATATACCACTTATTTCTTTTTCAGCATTACCCTATTTATGGAATAATTAAGGTAATGCCAATAATTGCTATTTCGGTATATGCATTTGTTATTTCACGAAAAGAATTAAAAAGCGAATTAAAAATACTAACATTAATTATAGCGGAGATAACTTTATCCTTGATGACTTAAAACTGTGGGCAACAATGTGTATTAGTAATGCGGGTAAAGTGCTAATAATAAATTGTTTTATATATATATGCAACAGATTTGGTTGATAGTTTGGTACTTAAATACCCCGCATAACTCATACACGGACCGTTGGCAGTAACCTTAAGAGACGTTCACAGATGAGAATAAGCATTTTAATAATTGGATTTATGAGTATTTTTTCAAACCTATTTTCACAAGAAATAAAACTATCAGATAAACTCGACAAGATTGGTTATTTTGATTTGATTGACGATACTGTAAAAAAAGAGCTGGTTAAGAAAAAAATCGACTTCGAGTATGCAAATGATGAGAATGAATATATCGGGAAAGAATGGTTGATATTACCGAATGATTATTATATCTCAAGTGTAAATAACTTGAAAGAATATGAAAATGGTTCTTCAACTTCCGATTTTAGAGCTTTTGAAGTTTGGGGTAGTAGCCTTTTTCAGGGTGAGTTTCCTGATTATTTAAAATCGGCAAAAGTTGTTTTCGAAAAAAACGGTTTGAAACTTGAATGGAGAGATGAGATTTTTGACGAAAATACAACAGAACGGATTCATCACAGAATAACTGTAAATGAGAAAGAATATATCATTTATTCAGGACCAGTAAGCCGTGATTTGTTGGGTAAAGTAATGGGTGATTATCTGAATACATTCAAAGATATCTTGAATGATGCAATACAGAGACAAGGTAGTAATTTGAGAATTGTTTTACTGACTCAACCAGAACATGTTGAATTTGTATTGCTTTCACCTGATAAATTGGTTGAATTTAAAAAGATAATAGGTAAGACAAAAAATAAACTAGAGGAATAAAGGCAACTGCCAACAATGTGTATAGTGCATAAGGGTTTCAGAGGTTTTCGAGCGTTATCACCCGCATTAATTTTGGGTGGTAATTTGATAGTATTGAAGCCCGCAATCCCTTACGACACCATACACGTAACGTTGTGGGTAATTGCGAGAAACGCACATGGATACTATGATTAACAATATAAGAGATGTTTTCTCAATTTTTCATGATGGAGGAATTATTGATTGTCAAGGTGATTTAAATAAATTGATCTTGACCATTCAATGTAATTATCTGGCAGAATTGATTAATCCAGACTTTGAAAATTTTTATGTCGACTTGATTTGTGTAAACAAACTGGATTTTGACCCATGGATGAATCCAATTGACTTAAAGAAAATTGAATTCAAAAGCCATGAAGAGTATTTAAAAGTGGATTTGGAAATATTATCCTCTGAAATTGAAGATGATTACGTTTTGATTACTTGCAATCAACATGATACAGACTTGGACTATTGTGGCGGAAATTTAATCATTTCTGCAAATGATTTTAGACTATTTGACCATAATAAAAACGTTATGACAATTGAGGAGCTTGATTTGATTTGTCGATTGTATTGGGATAAATTCAGTAAAAGAGAATAAAATTTATACGTACAGGCTATTTTGATATAAAAGCAAAATTGACACTTTGCTCGACTGACAAAGGTGGTTGAGTAACTGGAATTAAAATAGAATATAGACCAAATCAAGTTTTCGAATATGAGAATGGTAAATTAAAACAAACGTATATCGGGCAGATTACTTTTAGTGATAGAGAATGGATTTTGCCAGGAGAATCTTCCATTGTGAAAATAGAATTTCTGGATTTATTCGACATTAGAAGTTTCATCTAAATTGGTAGGATTTGGTCGATTCATGAAGGAGCAAATCGGATTGGAGAAGCTGAAATAATTGAAACAAATTAATAAGCAACATACCCACAACAATAAATATACGTAATGCGGGGCGATTTAATTAATTTGAACGATAGAGCAATTAATAGATAAAGTAGTGGTTTGAAAGTGAAGTGCCTTGAAATCCCGCACTACGCATATTCGAGCCGTTGTACACCATAAATAGGACGGATGTATTTTTTGAAAAAGATATTTAACAAAACTGCTTCAGAGAGATTTACAAAAAATTATCTCCGTATTTATGCAAACATTGATAAAGTCGAATATTCAGATCAAGAAAAAAGTGAATTAATAAACGCCCTAAAATCTATAGCTGATGAATTTTATCAGAAACCAAAGTTAGCATTTGATATAAGAGGTTCGGGCTACGGAATTTCAAAAGGCGATGAGACCCTTGGAATAAAAGCATTTACTAACCGACTCTCTCAAAAAGGACTTTCCAATTTGGATGGTGTATCTGTACAAATAAAAGATAAAAATTACTATTCTTCATTTAGTATCATGACAAATGAATATCAAACTCTGAAAAGGGTTGATATTGAATTCAATTGGCAACACGAAGGAGAAGAAAGTTTGAGTTTTTTCAATAATATACTCAGAAGCATCGTGGATGTTGTTAGCATAGAATACGCCTATTGTTACCCTGATAACGAAACACTAAGTGAAAGTGGAGAATGGAGAGTGAAAACTACGCCCTTATCAATAACTTCTTATCAAACAGATTCTGAAAAGTTATGGAACTCATCTATGGAACAAATAAAAGATGGCAAGATTAAGAAACTATATCCTATTAACATTTTTAATGAACGCCAAAAAACATCCATGGAGTGGTTGAAGAGGGAAATGGAAATTCTAATGCTAACTGACTCAATTGAAATATGGAAATCACCTAAATTATTCAGAGAAGGAATCAAGGTAAAAAATGCAATAATTTATTAAAAAGGTGTACAACATTATATATAGCGCACAGGGGTTTCGAAGAGTGGTGAAACTTCCAATTCAAAAGTAGGGCTTGGATTAAACCGCTAACTTCAGAAGGAAAAAATCCCCTGCGCGCCATATACGCACCGTTATCTCTGCTAAAAATAGCGGTCTATCTTGGTCATAAGAATGAACATATGCGTGAATATTTTAAGGTAAAGTGTTAATGAATAGAAGTATAACAAGAGTTTATCAAAATTAACTCAGCGTTGATTTGACAATTGCGGCGTTGGAAGGATTGGGAATTTCAAAAATATTAGATTGACCATAAATGGTTTTTGGCTTCTTATTTTCAAAGCAGAAAAACGAACAACAGCAAAAGGTGATTCAGCATTTTTTCAATTCAATTTAGCGTGACCATAAATGGTTTCAAGCCGCAGACTTTCAAACATTTTTTTCAACAACGGTGATCGCTAAACGTGAAAATTGGACGCACCTGACATCAATAAATAAGAGTTTATATTTATAATAAGTTACGTGAACAGAAAGTTTATGAGACTAATAGAACGAAACTCATCGATTCGATGAAATTAGGAACGATGAAAAGAGATAACACTATATATAGCGCACAGGGGTTTTGGTGGGTGATGAAACCTCAAATCCAAATCAACCATCGCCCAAGTTTTGAATCGGTTTAGCAGAGCAAATATAACAGATTCAAAACTTGGGCTTGGAAATAAACCGCCAGCTTCGGAAGGATAAAATCCCCAGCGCACCATATACACACCGTTGTAAGCCATTGAAAAAAATGAAAAATCAGAATATTTCAGAATTAGAACCTAATACCATTATTGGAGACGACCATGACGGATGGATTAATCTTCCGGCATGGGAAGGTTTTCAAGCAAGAAATGGAGCTTATGGTGCCAAAAATTCTGAAGAACCTTCTGATGGAATAATTAAAACTCACACAATAGGAATATCAGTTGATTATGTTCATCAATTGTCTCAGGCACAATTTGAATCTATTCAATACCTGACCAATAACTCTGAGATAGTAAGAGACTCACTTTTAAACAGTCTTTTAAAAGATTACCCAAACGCAAAAGAGATTTATGAAGAATTAATACCAGAAATTAATTCCATAGAAGAATACAAAGAGCATTTAGGACTCTCGTTTCTGCACATAATGGATAGTGAGAAAGACGGGTTTGCATACTATGGGTTTGAATTAGGATGTAGCTGGGATGATGAACATGGTGTTGGAGTTATGATGCATAAAGACAGAGTGATTAAAGTAGGTCTTGCGGAAGAATCATTTAATCATTGGACAACATATGATGACAATGGAACTTCTGAACAAGAACAGAAAAATTGGGAAAAGGAAAATGAGCAACTAACTCGTGAAAGGAAAAAGTGGTGGCAATTCTGGAAATAGAAAAATGGCTTACAACACTGTATATAGCAAATAGGGCGTTCAGAGGTTAACGAAAGTTCAGTGCTATTTACCAACACCGCCAAATCGTTGATTTAGTTCGCTGATTGTCTATTTTAAAGGTGCTCATGAACTAACGTTTGGCTTTTATGAATGAATAAATTAAAAACAAAATACAACGTTTTGGCTCAGTGCAAACCCGAAAGTTTATTGCTTTTACTGCCCTACTTGCCATATACTAAACGTTGTGGCTAATTTGAAAAATGACAAGAATAGCATTCATACTGACCATTGGACTTTTAATTTCAAGTTGTAATAACATGACAACGAATTCCTCAGAATCAATTCCAGAAATGATGCAACCAAATTGGACAGGACTAGAAATTGAAAGCTTTCCTGTAAAATTTGGACAGGTACTAAAATTTAATGGCTTCAGTGCGGAAATGTCTGCTATTGTCTTGGACTTTAATGAAGACGAAAACGGACAATGGATTGGAGTATGTTTCATTGATCAAAATCGGCTTTTCGGAAGACAAATTCCAAGCGGGATGATTAACACGAAATGTCTTGACCTGCTTGACTTGACATATATTCAAAGAGATGCACTAATTGACTTTGAAGTATTGGAAATAATTGCAGTTAATAAAACGAAAGTTGGAATCGGTTCTCAAAGTCCTGCTACCAACTTTTCAGAAATTAAGAGAGACTTCGACAGGGGAATTGAACAAAGGAAAAAAGAACATACCCTTTGTGACAAAGGATTGTCAGATTTAAACCCTGTAAGAGAATGCTATTTTGACATAAAAAAAATAAAAAACTAGCCACAACAATGGGTATAAAACATAGGGCTGACAGTGGTTTCCGCAAGTTTCGGATTCTTAGCAAGCATCGTCTTGGTGGACAAGTTCGTAGCTCCGAAATGCCCTACGTTTCATACCCGGAACGTTGTGTGGCATTTGAATGAAGACACTATATATAATATTAACACTAGTGCTACACCCCCTAAATTTAGCATGATTTTTTCTTGAATCACTGTATGGGAAGAAAAACATCTATTGTCATTGATCTGACGGAGCGAGAAGAGAGACTACTATTTAGAATTATTAATAGTGGGAAGACGCCTTCAAATATTCGTCGCCGAGCCTCATTTGTGTACCATTTTAATAAGGGGTTAAGCTTCAAAGAGATTTGTGCTAATGAAAAAGCAGATCCCAATACAGTGAAGAGATGGCTTAATAAATGGGACGCAATCAATGAGTTAGATGAAACCCAAAATAAAATAGGAGATACTGAATTTATCCGACTTATTTATGAACAATTAACTGATTCTAAAAGAAGCGGAAGGAAACCTCGTTTAACTGCCGAAGAAAAAATTCAAGTGCAAACATTAAGCTGCCAAGATCCTCAAGATTATGATGTTCCAATCACTGAATGGTCTCATGAGTCTTTGAGTGAGCAAGCGAAGAAAATGGGAATCGAAATCTCATCAAGTCATGTTGGTCGACTTTTAAAAAAACGAATTAAGTCCTCATAAAACTGAATATTGGATACATCCAAAAATAGGTGACCAACAGGAGCATAACGACCGTGTTTCTGATGTTTGCAGTGTTTATTTGGAGCAATCAGACGATGTTGTGACTATTTCTGTGGATGAAAAGACGGGTATTCAAGCTAAACAAAACATAAAAATAACCACAGCAAAAAGCGGTCAAGTTAAGCGAGTAGACCCAGAATACAAGCGGAACGGAACGACCTGTTTAATCGCAGGCCTGAATATAATGGACGGCGAGGTCACCAAATATCAACTTGGACAGACTCGGAATGAGGAGGATTTTTGTAAATTTATAGAGTCAATCATCGATAAATACCCTAACAAAAAAATCGTTTTTATTGCAGACCAGCTTAATACACATAAATCAGAGTCATTAGTCAAGCTAATTGCTGATAAAGTAAATTATGACAGTGATTTAGGTAAGAAAGGACGGTGTGGAGTATTAAAGACGATGAAGTCCAGGATGGAATTTTTAGAGGATAAAGACCATAAAATCAGATTTCAATATACTCCAAAACATTGCTCTTGGTTGAACCAAATAGAGAATTGGTTTGGCCGTTTACAGAAGCATGTAATTCGTAATGGGCAATTTAACTCGGTCCCTAATTTAGAAAGAAAAATCACCAACTATATTGAGTATTACAATGAAAGATGGAAAAAGCCAATTGAGTGGTGTTTTGGTGGGTTTTAAATCGGGTGGTATTTAAGGGTTATCGCACTAGCAGTCATTGACTTTGGACTGATTTGGTTATGGGTTTACCAAATGGACCCAGACCCAAGTGTCTCTATCGGAATTATTCTTTTGGTTCCGTTTGTTTTCGTACTGAATCTGATAATTGCAGGAGTTCTATTCTTTGCTAAAAAGAAAGAGTTTTCGAGAATATTCCTTATCAACTCTGTTATTGCTTCGATTGTAATGTTTTATCTATTTGGAGAAGGTATTGACAGACACCAAAATAATCGGTTGGAACAGTGGACATTTCAAAAAGCTGATACGACTTTTTCACTGATTAGATGGAAAGAGACAAACGAGTTTAGTATGACGTATAGCTTAAATCCAGGCTCGTCTTGGGGATTTTTAGATGGAACTTGCAAGAAGGAAAACGACAATTGGATTTTAAAAACTGACTCATTAACAATGACTATTGACGAAATGGACAACTTAATAGGTTTCATAAATCCAACTGACACCCTTGAAATGAATAAAATAAAAAGATAAAAACGCCACACAACAACGCATATAGCTTATGGCGGATGAACGGTTGCTAGCAAGGTTTTCGCTCCGTAGCCAAGTTTGGTTTTGTTGGACAGAAAAGTGCTTCGAAACCGCCACAAGCCATATGCAAACCGTTGTGCATAATTAAAAATGAAAAAACACCAAGCCATATTTTCTAAGATCAAGGAACTTTTGAAAAACCATTTCGGGAGTGATTTAAAGGATTATGAAGAAGGTGACCACCTAACAATTGGTGAAACAGGAATATGGATTTCTTGTGACGACAGAGAACTAACGGTTGGGTATGGATTGGTTCATCAGCATTTTGACCCTGAGTACGATGATGTTCAAATAGCGATTGACAGATTTTTCAATTTGCTGACAAAGAGAAAGCGAATCACAAAGTATTATAAGGGAAATTTTACCTATAAAAATGAGACTGATTTGATTCTAAGCGATTCAGAATTTGAAAACTTAGGAACGGCTATGACTTGGCTCTATCCTTATTGGAAAAAGACTAAGAAAGAAATACAATTCGAAGAAAACTTAATCGATTCTGATTCGATTGAGAAAGAATTGAAAGAAATAAAAAACTATGCACAACACGGTGTATAATGCATGCAAAGCACGCACCATACACTAACCGTTGTAGCCCATAAGAAGATGAAACATTATTACATATGAGAAAGATTTTAGCCTATTTATTTTTAAGCGTAATTGCAATTAATTCATATTCACAGAATCAAGAAATTGACAACAACCTGATTGAGTTAGGAAAGATTTATAGAAACTTCATGTTTCGAAATAACCCTCCCGAGGGGACTGATGAAAAATTGGATAAACTAAAGACAGATAAGTTGAATGTAACAGTTGAGTTTATCAAACAGACGATTACTCCTAAAAACGACCTGACTTCTGAGAGATTTTTACAACTTCCTGACACAACATCTCTAAAATACATTTTTGTAGTTAGACAGATAAACCTAAATATTCGAGAGGAGAATCCTAAAGACAATTATAAATTGATTGCTGATACCTTGAATTCTGACATCAAATATTTTGCTTTAGTTGATAATTACTATGATATGTTATTTAGTGGGATTGGAAATAAGAATCAACCATTTGATTTGACAGCCGTGAATTTTGAATTGAATAGTTATAATCTAAAGAGTGATACCGAAAAAGGGATTTTTTTCTTAAAAGCAATGAGTCTATGCGGCATGACTATTTGGGGGTACATGAATATTGTTAAGCCACCAAACTATAAGGCAGCGATGGAAAAGATTAGCAAATATCCAAAGTTTAATGGACAACCATATTACCAGTATCTTGATTTGAACTTTCCTGACTTTAAGATGAAAATCCTAAAAGATGAAGACGAAATGAGCTATAAAGAATACTTCATTGATAAATACCTTAATACATTGATTTATCATTATATGTGCTTAAATCAGAAAAAGAAATTTAAGGAGCAAAAAATGGATTTAGTATTAGGTTCGATTTTAAAAGAGAAACAGTATTATAAATACTCGAAAAATTATAAAGAGAATCTTGAAAGTTTATTTAAAACTCAGGAATACAAATAATTACGGGCTACAACAATGTGTATAGTGGATAAGGGTTTCAGAGGTTTTCGAGCGGAATCAACCGCATTAATTTCGGGTGGTAACTTGATAGGTTTGAAGCCCGCAATCCCTTACGACACCATACACCGAACGTTAGGGGCAATTAAGAGAGGCGGCCCAGCAAAATAAAACAGTAATAAAGAGAGAAATCAAATGTTTAAAAGAATATTTGGGAAAAAGGCAGAAACTAAGAAACAATCATATGCTATTGATTCTGAAAGTTCGAACAAAAAATTTAGTGCAGAATTGAAAGAAAAAATTGAGCAATCAAGACTTCAACTGATGACACACGAGTTATTTATGCATTATTGGAGTGATAATTTAAAAGAAGAAACTGAAAATCCAGAATGGCAAAATCAAGCTGTTTTTTTCTGGAAATTTAAAGAACTATTTGAAAAGAAATCCTTACCACCAAACTTTCAAGAATTACAGAAAAAGTATTTCATTGTTAATGGACTTCCTGAAAATGTTAATGTTTCAGCTGGACAAGTAATGCCATGGTTTGGGATGCCTGGAGGGGGAACTAAATATTTCTTCCAAACCTCTGAAAAACAAATTCCGATTGATAATTTAACCAAGAGTAATGCAGTTAGTTACGTTGAAGTTATTGAATTATCGGATTCAAACTCAGATTTATTGACCAAGACAGACGAATGCTTTTTTCTCATGGATACGACAATGATAAGCTTCGATAGCGGGAAGTTCTATTTTGGACAGGAAGAGATACCATTTGCCAATGCTGTTGAAATTGGAGGACTCGAATTGATAAGAATGAAAAAATAAAAGCCCCTAACATTTTGTATAAGTAATGGCAGGTAAAGTGCAAAATATCAAGCTTTGCGCCCGCTCAAACAGCGTGGCGGTTTGACAGGAAAGTACCACGCAATCTGCCACTACTCATACAAT
The DNA here is from genome assembly GCF_036492425.1 of Persicobacter psychrovividus. Lineage (NCBI taxonomy): Bacteria > Pseudomonadati > Bacteroidota > Cytophagia > Cytophagales > Persicobacteraceae > Persicobacter > Persicobacter psychrovividus. Next base: position 354,352 of record NZ_AP025294.1, on the reverse strand, counting down.
TCACCGTTGTTCCCAATCCACGTCGGTCATCATATTTCAACAAACAGAACGAAACGAGGATACCAAAATTTCAATCATCATCAAAACGAAGCAGTGATTCAACAGTAGTAGAAAACTGGATTGGTAGGAGAGGAGCAGACTCAAATGCTTCAGACGTATCAAAAATTAAAATTGACTCGACTACAACAGGGATTTGGCTCAAGAATATAGAAGGGGGGTAATCCTTAGCATTTGTTAACTGACAAAATCAAAATAGATTGAAAAGACAGCCGTGTGATAATTGATTGGGTGAAAAGATTAGCGGGTTGTAATGTTGTTGAAAGATGCAACAATGAAAATCGATATAACAAAATCATAGTCTTAAAGCAAGACGAAAAGACAAGGAACAACACTATATATGGCGCACAGGGGTTTTGGTGGGTGATGAAACCTCAAATCCAAATCGGCCATCGCCCAAGTTTTGAATCGATTTAGCAGAGTAAAGAAAACAGATTCAAAACTTGGGCTTGGATTAGACCGCGAACTTCGGAAGGATAAAATCCCCAGCGCACCATATACACACCGTTGGCAACAACACAAAGACGCAGTGACACATGAAGATTAGAAAAGATACGCCAGTAAGATTAAAAACGTTTTTAGGGACAAATATTTCACCTGAAGACGTAGACAAATTCGATGATTATTGGAAATTGATTGGACAAAGTGGGACTGTGATTAATGATAAACTTTCAGACAAAGAAAGGGTATTGGTATTATTCGATAGGGATTTAGACGATTTTCAATTAGCAAATCACAATCCGATTAAGAACTCTCTGATAATTAAAAAATCAGACTTGGAATTAGATGGATTCGGAATTTACCAACAAAAATTGGATAAAGAGCTTTTGAAGCGAACCAGTTATATGAATAATACAAAGTGGTTTAAGATATTTAACCAATTAAAAAAGGACAAACTCTTTTTCAGTGTCGCTCAGGTTAAATTTCTCATTTCTGACACTGCAACTGGATTTAGTTTTGACAAATTTGATTCTGACCATTTTGATAATAGTGGATTTGGAGATATTGGAGGTGGCCCGTTTAATTTTAATGAGATAGAATGGATTTCGATTCCAAGAAAGCCTGAGTTTGAAAGAAGAAATAGAGATGAAAAACTTAATCCTAAGATTATTTCACAACCGATTGATGAGCTTGTAAAAGCAATAAATATGTTAGGTCATTTTGAATATGATTTAGATGAATTTGAACTTAAAATATACGGATATAAATAAAGTACTGTTGCCAACAATGTATAAAAATAATAGCCGAAATATCAGTAAATTCAAGGGTTATAGCCCACTTCAACTTTTGTTTAACTTGACAAGAAAGTGCCACGCAACCGGCTACTATTTTTATACTAACCGTTGTAAGCAATTTGAGAATGAGTAAACTGAACTTCAATTTTATTTTTAAAAATGCATTCGATACGTTCAAAGTTTTTGAAACCATTCCCGTTGAAATAATTGGAATTTTAATAGAGGGACATTCTAAAACCATATGGCAAACACTAAATCATTTGATCATATGGAGAGAATTTCAGATAGAAAAACTGAACAATATAGATTCGAAGATTGATTTTAGTGAATCTGAATCTTGGATATTTGAATGGAAACCAAATAATTTGAACGAATGGAAAATAAAAATTGAGGAATTCAAAAATCAAACAGAACAAATTGAAAGAATAATATTGAATCTTGATTTGTCGGACTTAAAATTAAATGAGAAACTCAAACTAATTCAAGATTCAAGTACGCATTTATCATTTCATTTGGGAGAAATAATATTAATAGCCAGACAAAAAAACGAATATCCGAAACCAGAAAAAATGAATGAATTTTTAAACCAATAAAAACTGCTTACAACAATGGCTATAAGTAATTGCTTGTTCTGGCATACTTCTGAAAATCCGTTAGGATTTTCAGTTTGGTGTGTACTTGCAAAGTTAAGTGCTAAACCACGCAATTACTCATAGCCGAGACCGTTATCTCTGCTAAAAATAGCGGGCTATTTTGGTTGTCAGAATGAACATATGAGTGAAAACTATAAAGTAAAGTGTTAATAAATAGAAGTATAACAAGAGTTTATCAAAATTAACTCAGCGTTGATTTGACAATTGCGGTGTCGCATGGATTGGGAATTTCAAAAAATATTAGATCGACCATAAATGGTTTTTGACTTCCGATTTTCAATGCAGAAAAACGAACAACAGCTAAACGTGATTCAGCATTTATTCAATTCAATTTAGCGTGACCATAAATGGTTTCAAGCCGCAGACTTTCAAACATTTTTTTCAACAACGGTGATCGCTAAACGTGAAAATTGGACGCACCTGACATCAATAAATAAGAGTTTATATTTATGATAAGTTACGTGAACAGAAAGTTTATGAGAATAATAGAACGAAACTCATCGATTCGATGAAATTAGGAACGATGAAAAGAGATAACACTATATATAGCGCACAGGGGTTTTGGTGGGTGATGAAACCTCAAATCCAAATCAACCATCGCCCAAGTTTTGAATCGGTTTAGCAGAGCAAATATAACAGATTCAAAACTTGGGCTTGGAAATAAACCGCCAGCTTCGGAAGGATAAAATCCCCAGCGCACCATATACACACCGTTGTGGCTAATTTGAAAAATGACAAGAATAGCATTCATACTGACCATTGGACTTTTAATTTCAAGTTGTAATAACATGACAACGAATTCCTCAGAATCAATTCCAGAAATGATGCAACCAAATTGGACAGGACTAGAAATTGAAAGCTTTCCTGTAAAATTTGGACAGGTACTAAAATTTAATGGCTTCAGCGCGGAAATGTCTGCTATTGTCTTGGACTTTAATGAAGACGAAAACGGACAATGGATTGGAGTATATTTCATTGATCAAAATCGGCTTTTCGGAAGACAAATTCCAAGCGGGATGATTAACACGAAATGTCTTGACCTGCTTGACTTGACATATATTCAAAGAGATGCACTAATTGACTTTGAAGTATTGGAAATAATTGCAGTTAATAAAACGAAAGTTGGAATCGGTTCTCAAAGTCCTGCTACCAACTTTTCAGAAATTAAGAGAGACTTCGACAGGGGAATTGAACAAAGGAAAAAAGAACAAACCCTTTGTGACAAAGGATTGTCAGATTTAAACCCTGTAAGAGAATGCTATTTTGACATAAAAAAAATAAAAAACTAGCCACAACAATGGGTATAAAACATAGGGCTGACAGTGGTTTCCGCAAGTTTCGGATTCTTAGCAAGCATCGTCTTGGAGGACAAGTTCGTAGCTCCGAAATGCCCTCGTTTCATACCCGGAACGTTGTTCCCAATCCACGTCGGTCATCAGATTTCAAAAATCAGAACCAAACGAGGCTACCAAAATTTCAATCATCGCGAATATCAAACAGCGATTCAACAGTAACCATGCATAGTTAGTAATAGAAAATTGGACGATAGAAGATGAGCAAACTTAAATGTTTCGGACGTTTCAATAACTAAAATTGACTTGACTACAATAGGGATTTTGCTCAAGAATATAGAAGGGAGGTAATCCATAACATTTGTTATCGAACAAAATCAAAATAGATTGAAAACACAGCCGTGTGATAATTGATTTGGTGAAAAGATTAGCGGGTAGTAATGTTGTTGAAAGATGCAACAACGAAAATCGATATCACAAAATCATAGTCTTTAAGCAAGACGAAAAGACAAGGAACAACACTATATATAGCGCACAGGGGTTTCTGTGGGTGATGAAACCTCAAATCCAAATCAACCATCGCCCAAGTTTTGAATCGATTTAGCAGAGCAAATAAAACAGATTCAAAACTTGGGCTTGGAAATAAACCGCCAGCTTCGGAAGGATAAAATCCCCAGCGCACCATATACACACCGTTGTGGCTAATTTGAAAAATGACAAGAATAGCATTCATACTGACCATTGGACTTTTAATTTCAAGTTGTAATAACATGACAACGAATTCCTCAGAATCAATTCCAGAAATGATGCAACCAAATTGGACAGGACTAGAAATTGAAAGCTTTCCTGTAAAATTTGGACAGATACTAAAATTTCATGGCTTCAGTGCGGAAATGTCTGCTATTGTCTTGGACTTTAATGAAGACGAAAACGGACAATGGATTGGAGTATGTTTCATTGATCAAAATCGGCTTTTCGGAAGACAAATTCCAAGCGGGATGATTAACACGAAATGTCTTGACCTGCTTGACTTGACATATATTCAAAGAGATGCACTAATTGACTTTGAAGTATTGGAAATAATTGCAGTTAATAAAACGAAAGTTGGAATCGGTTCTCAAAGTCCTGCTACCAACTTTTCAGAAATTAAGAGAGACTTCGACAGGGGAATTGAACAAAGGAAAAAAGAACAAACCCTTTGTGACAAAGGATTGTCAGATTTAAACCCTGTAAGAGAATGCTATTTTGACATAAAAAAAATAAAAAACTAGCCACAACAATGGGTATAAAACATAGGGCTGACAGTGGTTTCCGCAAGTTTCGGATTCTTAGCAAGCATCGTCTTGGTGGACAAGTTCGTAGCTCCGAAATGCCCTACGTTTCATACCCGGAACGTTGTGTGTAAATTCAGCAAACCGAACTAAAAACAAACTAAATGGGAATATTTGGAAATCTATTTGGAAGTAAAAAATTAAGAATAAATGACTCTGATTTTGGAGAAATTCAGAGTTTTAGTTCGAGAGGAAATGATGTTGGTTGGCAGATAAATAAAAGATTATTTAACTCTGACATTGAAATCCTAATTGCAGGAGATAAAAGCGGAATTGCCGACACTCAAAAACGGATTTTACTAAATGCTCTGAATAACGAAACGGAAATAAAAGCTGAATCGGAAAAAGCACTTAAAGAACAGTTTGAAAAAGCAGAAATGGAATTCGTGTCGATTGAAAAGCATTTTGAACTGAAAGGAATATCAGTTCGTGACGAAGGATTTGAAATGGCGTTTCAAGAAAAAGAAGGACAAAACTACTTTTTCAGTGTTCATTTTGAGAAAAATAAACAAGTTGGAGTTTCAATAGATGGATAAGTAAAAGTTGTTATGAAAAGTGGACTCGAAAAATGGAAAAAGGAAATTGATGAAGTGTCGAATTGCATTTGGAAAGTGAAGCTTACTCATGCATTAGGTCCGACTATTGAAAAAATCGGAGACAATTTATTATTACTTGAGAAAGATGTTGAATTATCAGCAATCGAAATGGAAAAGCAAATTGAAGAAAAAGTAAAAACTACACACAACAATGTGTATCATTCATAAGGGTTTCAGAGGTTTTCGAGCGTTATCACCCGCATCGATTTTGGGTGGTAACTTGATAGTTTTGAAGCCCGCAATCCCTTACGAAATCATACACTCACCGTTGTGCCCAACCAAAAAAAGATGGACGGATTTTTAAAACTGAATAAACATAAATTAAGATTCGCCTTTGTTGCGACCTCTTTAATATTTTTATCGTTAGCCCTAATACTATTAATAATCGGTTATTTTAATGAACAATTTCCTGACCCAGTTTTATTAATAACAATCTTGTTAGTAGCAGGAATCGGATTTCCAATTTTCATTATCGCAATAGCTTACCTTGAATGGCTATCAAAACGAAGAGTTAGAAAACGAGCATTTTCCAAATCACCCTATGACAAACTTCCAAAAATTGGATTTACAAAAACTTTTATAAATGAAAAAACAAAGTGGTTTTTCACTGAAGAAACTAAAGAAGGTTTTGTTAACAATTTCAAAATTAAATGTGACATAACCAGAGAAAACTCAAAAACGATACAGTTCAAAGCTCTTGTTGAACATAGGCAGATAGATAAAGATGAATTCAAACGCCTAGAGCATCTTTTTAATAAATATGATGTGATCTTTGATTTTGAGGGTTTGACTAAGTTACTTGACATAAACAACCCGGCAATCGCTTCTGTGCAACAACTTGAATCCGAATTAATGAAATTTACTGAACTGTTGAAAAATGAAAATTTTGAACCAATAAAGGCAAGGCACAACACGGTATATAGCAAATAGGGCATTTAGTGACAAATTGAAAATTCTGAGCTATTTACAAAGTCCGCAAGATTGAAAGTTCAATGCTTTCTACTGCCCTACTTGCCATATACTAAACGTTGGGCGTAATAAAAATGACGCAGTGATGTAACTTGTTGTAAAAGTGATAAAGTAATTGATAAATGTTATATTTGAAAGTTAGATAACTTATAATTCTCATATTAAGAGAACATAATAATGAAAGAAAAGGCAATAGAATATATAGAACTTGATTTATTGGATTTTGACCCATTAAACCCAAGAGTACCAAATAAGATAAAAAATTCATCTACCAATGAAGTCATCAGGTGGATGCTAAAAGATGCATCATTGATTGACCTTATGGAGTCAATAAGTACGAATGGTTTTTTCCCAGGAGAACCTCTATTAGCAATTAGAAAAAATAATAGATTTGTCATTATTGAAGGAAATCGTAGACTTGCGGCTTGCAAAATACTAAGTAATCCTGTGGGCATTGATTTTATGAAAGCCACTATTGGTCAGGTGTTAGAGCGGTCAAGTAAAGAAAATATTCCTCACAAATTACCTGTAGTTATCTTCGATAACCGAGAAGAAGTTTTAAGTTACTTAGGTTATAGGCATGTTACTGGCGTTAAAAGTTGGAGTTCACTTGCAAAAGCTAGATATCTCCATCAACTTTATAAAATTGATGGAGAACCTAATGATTACGAATATTTTAGATTACTTGCTAGAAAGATTGGTAGCAAAGCCGATTATGTAAGGAAATTAGTGATATCCTATGAATTATACTTAATAATTGAAAAAGAAGCATTCTTTAAAATTGAAAATCTTGATGATAACAACTTTGAATTTTCAAAATTAGCTGACTCTAGTACTAGATACAGTAAGATAACTAGTTTTCTAGGTATAGATTTGAAACAGGAAAATCCTTTAGAAGACTTAGATATTAATAATCTAAAGCAATTAACTAAGTGGCTTTTTGAGAAAAATTTAGAAAACCAAACTAGAGTAGGCGATAATAGGAATATTAGAATACTTAATGAAATTGTTGGTAATGAAAGAGCTTTAAAAGCATTTTGTGATGGTAAAAGTTTAGTTGAGGCAAGGCAATTAACTTCATATCCTAATCAAATTATGAAAAATTCTATTTCAGAGTCACTTAATAAGTTAAAAACAGCTTGGAATATTCTTCCAGAAGTTTCTGAAACAGACATGTCTGATTTAGATGCAATACGTGAATTATTAGAATACCTTAAATTACTTAATTCAAGCATCAAAGATAAGATTAACAAAAAGGACTCTGATGATTTTCAATTGTAATTATATATGAGGACTTCAAAAGATATTACCAATACACCTAAGACTTCAGATTTAAATAAGTGGGCTGACTATATTGAATTATTGTGCCTAAAAAACCCAGATGGTCTACTTACTTGTGATGCTCTGTATGATAGAATAACTGATGAAAAAGATTCAACAGATGATGACAATGAAGATACAGGCATTACTGAAAGTGAATCTAATGATAGATTAATGCAGAAAGTTATTGATAGATTTACTTTTGTTTCTTCAAGAGTACATCATTATTTAGACTTTTATCCATTCGAATTTGATACTTCTGAGAATATTATCTATTTGAAAAAGGAATTGTTTAGAAAGCATTACTTTTATTTATACCTTCTATACTCTTCGAACCTTGACTACTACAAGGAACACATGAGTGATTTAACTTCAAATTTTGAATTGATTAGCACATTTTCTTTAAAGAGTCACTTACCACGCTTCACTCAAGTGCATTCATTCGGTAAGTCCAAGATTAAATCTAAGAAATTTAATCAAAATAAGCTCTCTGATAAAATCAGAGAATTAAGTAAAGAATTACGCCTTGAATTATCACCATATTTTTCTGAGGATAAGATATCAGGAGATTTTGGACTAGATATAGTTGCGTGGTATAATCATGATAATAATGAGGCGGGACCAATATTCTTTGGGCAATGTGCTTGTGGTTTTGATTGGGAGGCTAAACAATTTGATGCGCATTATGACAAATGGAAAAATTGCATTTCATTCAGGCATCCTCCTGTTTCTACAATTTATATTCCAAAAAGCTTTAGGGACACTTCTGGGCTTTGGTTGGATGACATGAAAATATATTCGACAATAGTCTTTGATAGGTTACGTATATTAAAGAGAATGTACCGACGTTATTTAAAGGAAATTCATAAGATTTCAAAACCATTTGTAGACAAGGAACTAAAAGAAAAACTTGCAGTGGCAGAATAATTACTACGCCCAACAATGTATAAAAATAATAGCCGAGACAGTAGTAAATTCAAGGGTTGTAGCCCGCTTCAACTTTCTTGTAACTTGACAGGAAAGTACCACGCAATCGGCTACTATTCTTATACGAACCGTTGTAGCACATTAAAAAAATGACAGAAAGCGAATTCATAGACTATTGGAATAAGGAATATCCGGAATCGTTTCCAATCAATCACGAATTAAAATGGATATATCCCGACAGATGGTTTAGGATTCATAGTTTGCCTGAGTCAAAACGATATGCCGAATCTGCGGACGAGTACAGAATCATACTTGATCGACAAAACCAATTGATTAATGACCTGATTGGAGAAGAATCAGAAGTAGCAATTTCTTTCGGGCTTTACACAAACGACATAGCCAATGACAATTACAAAGAATTAACTGACTTTGGAGAATTTCTAAAAGTATTAACCATTGACTTACACAAGGAAAGACCTGAAGAATATGAAGATGAAATGTTCTTTGATATTTACGTAAAGACTGAAAATTGGAAAAACGGAAACAGAGATGAAATTCTCAAAGCGATTGCTGATGATGAAATAAGAGCAATGTTTGTCAGTCCATCAAAGAAATGTGTGATTGCACCTTATGACGGTGGAGTTGACGTGATTGTTAACACCACCGAAAATAGAGACAAACTAAAGGCTAAATACAAGGATTGGCTTTCTGACATAGAAGATGGAATGTAAAAAAATAAATAAAAACGTGCTACAACAACGCATATAGCTTATGGCGGGTGAACGGCTGCTAGCAAAATTTTCCCCTCGCAGCCAGCTTTGGTTTCGGTGGACAGGAAAGTGCTTCGAAACCGCCACAAGCCATATGCAAACCGTTGTGTTGCATTTGAACAGACCCTGCATAAATGGAAATTATAAAGAAAATATTAGAGCCAGAATACGATAGAAAACCAATTTATCGGACAGAGGAATCTGGAAATGATTTTTCATTTGCTTGCGATGAATGTGGCAAAACAATTCTTCTTGATTCAAAAAGACAAATTGATAATAGTTGGAATGGAAAAACAGATTCTTTAGCAAATCGTGATTTCGAGTTTTTGAAAGCTTACTACAAAATTGGTTTAAATAACAAATCAGCGGACGGTGGATTTCCTGTATTTGATAGATTGACTTGTTCTAAATGTGATAGTAAATATATTTCATATTGCGGAGTTCAAGAATTTAGTAATTCTGCATTCATGGTTACACTCAATGGATTATTTAAAACAGAAAGCGCAAATCTCGCAAAGACTGTTAGAAATAGTGTAATTGACATTTTAAATTTACTCGGTGATTACGAAAAGCAACTTGATTATGGGAAAACAGTTGGAGATTACATTGCGATTCAAGAAATGGTTTGCATGTGGTTTGACGACAACTACCATCCTGATAGCGAAAATTTTATTAAAGGATTCTCAGAAAGTGAATTGATTAAATTGAAAGAGTTCAATGATTATTACGACTCGATCTTTAATAAAATCCCTGACCAAGACATTAGAACTCTTCACATTGACCCGAATTGGGAAAAACTTGTTAGATTAGCACAACAGACTGGGAATGAATTAAAAACGCAACACAACAATGTATAAAAATAATAGCCGAAATGGCAGTAATTTAAAGGGTAGTAGCCCGTTTCAACTTTCTTGCAACTTGACAGGAGAGTGCCACGCAATCGGCTACTATTCTTATACGAAACGTTACACCACATTTGAAAAAAACAATCGAAATAGAAATTAACAACTACGAAAAACCGATTAGAGAACTGGTTGGAAAGTCGATTGCGGAAGTAAATTACTACGAAATAGATTACGGAGAACCTATGTGGAATGAAATTGAATATCACACATTGGATTACGGAATTGAATTAGTTACCTCTGACAAGCTGAATTTCTATTTTGTGTGGGGAAACGAATACACCCAATACGATTTAAAATTCCGAAATGGAACTATTTCGGCTGAATTCAGCACAGAAAATGGAGCTAAAAAATACAATGCGACCAACAACCAAAAATGGACTGAACTAATCGGAGCAAAAATCAGCGGAATTGAAAGCTGTTGGTCCTATTGGAGTTTGATTAATGAGGACAAACGAAATTACTATCCGCAAGATGTACGACTTGAATTTGAGAATGGGAAAGAAGTGTGGATTTCTGCTCTCGAAATTAGAGACGGAAGAATAATCGGAATGCAAGACCATTTGACTCTTGTATTCGATAAAAAAACAGCGGAAAAATATAAAATCGGAATAAAAAACGTGGTGTAACAATAGCTATAAACAATTGGGGCGAAAGTGATAAACGAAAGTATAAACATAAAACAAAGGTCTGTGCTAAACCGAAAAGTTAGGGCAAAAATCCCCAACTGTTCATAGCCGAGACCGTTATCTCTGCTAAAAATAGCGGTCTATTTTGGTTGTCAGAATGATCATATGCTTGAATACTTTAAGGTAAAGTGTTAATAAATAGAAGTATAACAAGAGTTTATCAAAATTAACTCAGCGTTGATTTGACAATTGCGGTGTCGCATGGATTGGGAATTTCAAAAATATTAGATCGACCATAAATGGTTTTTGACTTCCAATTTTCAAAGCAGAAAAACGAACAACAGCAAAACGTGATTCAGCATTTTTTCAATTCAATTTAGCGTGACCATAAATGGTTTCAAGTCGCATCTTTCCAAATATTGTGGTGAGCAGGAGTGATCGCTGAACGTTAAAATTGGACGCACCTGACATCAATAAATCGGAACTTATATTTTAAAATAAGTTACGTGAATAGCAAGTTGATTATACTATCAGAACAAAACTCATCGATTTGATGAAATTAAGAACGATGAAAAGAGATAACACAATATATAGCGCACAGGGGTTTCTGTGGGTGATGAAACATCATATTCAGACCAACCATCGCCCAAGTTTTGAATCGGTTTAGCAGAGCAAATATAACAGATTCAAAACTTGGGCTTGGAAATAAACCGCCAGCTTCGGAAGGATAAAATCCCCAGCGCACCATATACACACCGTTGAGTGCAATACAGCATGGAGCAAAATGATTTCGAAACAATAGAAAGTGAAGTAAAGAAGGCAATAGCCAAGTATAAGTGGGAACATCTGAGTTCGTACTTCGACCAAGAGAACTTTGGCAACTGGATTATTGAACTCCAGAACAATGCATTCAAACTGAGACTTGTAAACGATCGTGGCGACATACGAACAGACGCGCATGACGGAACTGAATGGCAACTTGCAAACAACTTCTTTGCTGAAGCCAATATTGAAACGGTTGCTAACTGTCTGGACGATAATTCTGAACAGGCTAACGAGGATATTTTTCAGTATCTCTCCCAAGTATTGATGAACCTTAACGCCTATAACTCAACTAATATAGAAGCTGAATTGGAACGAGGTAGAATTCCAGTTTTTCTTGAACGTACAGAAATAGAATTCCTCTGTAACGAATGGAGAAAGATTCCTAAAGAACGACTAACTGAAGATCAGAGGAAACTTTGGCAGGACATTGCTTTTAAAGGACAGGCTAGTCTTCATAAAAGAGGGATGGACTACAAACCAACTTTTCCCGAAGAACTCAATAAATACAAATAGAACTGCACTCAACATAATGTATGAAGTCATGGCGGGTTGGTGGTAGAGTCGACGCTCGGTGGGTGTTGGAATGTCCGCCAATCCTGCGGATCGGCTCGCTTGGTAAATATAAATTAGTGGCCAATCCGCAGGATTGGCTTGAAGAAAACCGCTATCTTTAGTGCTTTTAAACCGCCACGACTCATACACGTACCGTTGGTAGCCATTTGAAAAACGACCATGTTCAACTTTCTGAAATCAAATAAAAAATACGAGCCACTCGACAAGGAACTGAGAAAATACTTCGAGAACAATTTTCTATGGTTAATGCAGGAATTCCCTGAACCTAAAATTGAAGACCGTAGAATTCTGACACCAACAATTTCAGACTTTCCAATAAAGTGGAACAAAAGTCAAGAAAATGCAACTGAAGTTCTTAAAGTCATTTGTGAGAATATGAAACTCGACCCAAATAAGATTGAGCTTGACTTCTATGACAATGGATTAAAAGAAATTGACATGGGAACATCTGTGATTTTCATGGAATCAGACCCCGAAAATCCAGAAGCGGCAGGACTATATCATCACGAAAAAGTTGATGGCAAATTCAGCATTTCACTTGACGAAGCATTATTAGAAATACCTGATAATTTAATTGCAACAATTGCACATGAACTTTCTCATGTAAAGTTGCTTGGCGAAAAAAAGCTCGAGGAAAACGATGAAATGCTCACAGACTTTACAACAGTCTTTTTTGGACTTGGAATTTTCAATGCAAACAGTGCTTTTCAGTTTTATAACCAGACTGACCGTTGGGGACACAGTAACTTAGGGTATCTAAAAATTGACGAATGGGCATATGCGTTGGCTTTGTTCGCATTTGTCAGACATGAAGACGAACCTGAATGGAAACAGTTTCTAAGCAAGACGATTAAAAGCGACTTTGAAAAGTGTCTACAATACATGATTGACAATGAAGAAGAAATCTTCAAGTTTGATGATGAAAAAGAATAAAAAACGGCTACCAACAAGGTGTATAGCCAATAGGGCATTTAGAGATAAATTGAAAGTTCTGTTCTTTGAGCAGGCAACGCCAAAACAAAGTTTTAACGTTTAACAAAAAGAAATATAAAAGTAAAAACGTTTGTTTTGGCTTAGTGGTAAACGGAAAAAGAAGTGCTTCGAATCTGCCCTACTGCCCATACACAAACCGTTATCTCTGCTAAAAATAGCGGTCTATCTTGGTTATTAGAATGAAGATATGTGTGAATACTTTAAGGTAAAGTGTAAATAAATAGATGTATAACAAAAGTTTATTAAAATTAACTCAGCGTTGATTTGACAATTGCGGTGTCGTATGGATTGGGAATTTCAAAAAATATTAGTTCGACCATAAATGGTTTTTGGCTTCCGATTATCAAAGCAAAATAACGAACAATAGCTAACCGTGATTCAGCATTTTTTCAATTCAATTTAGCGTGACCATAAATGGTTTCAAGCCGCAGACTTTCAAACATTTTTTTCAACAACGGTGATCGCTAAACGTAAAAATTGGACGCACCTGACATCAATAAATAGGAATTTATATTCTATAGTAAGTTACGTGAACAAAAGTTGATTAGACTTTAAAAACAAAACTCATCGATTCGATGAAATTTGGAACGATGAAAAAGAGATAACACTATATATAGCGCACAGGGGTTTTGGTGGGTGATGAAACCTCAAATCCAAATCAACCATCGCCCAAGTTTTGAATCGATTTAGCAGAGCAAATAAAACAGATTCAAAACTTGGGCTTGGAAATAAACCGCCAGCTTCGGAAGGATAAAATCCCCAGCGCACCATATACACACCGTTATGCTTTATTAAAAACCAAACCATATGAAAAATGCATTATTAATCCTTTTAATCTTCGGACTTGTTTCTTGTAAAATAAATAAAGAGAATTCGGAAACTGTAATCGAAGAACCAATTGAGGACAATACGGAATTAATTGAAATTTACAGAAATGACCAAGCTGACCGACAAACAGATAGTATTGATTGGAGCGTGGTTTCTAAAAGGGACAGTTTAAGAGAATTAAGGATTTATCAGCTTTTGGATTCAAATAAAGTTAGGACTTCTAAAGACTATCACAATGCTGCGATGATTTTTCAACACGGAGGAGATTCTACGGCCTATGGAATGGCGGTCAAACTAATGCGTAAATCCATTGAATTGGATTCTACCGCAAATAAATGGCTTTTGGCGGCCGCCATTGATAGATATTTATTGAGTAAGGACGAGCCCCAAATTTATGGAACTCAATATCAAAGACTAGGAAAAGAAGAGCCTTGGCAACTTGGAAAAATGGACACGACCAAGGTTTCCGATGCCGAGCGAATAGAGTATGGCGTTGAAACTCTGGCCGAACAAAGAGAGAAAGTTAAACAAATGAACAGAAAAAAACTATCTGAATTGTTTGCTCAAAAAAAATCCATAGATGAAGTAATTGAAACCATTAACTTGGAAAATAAAGAAGACCCCGAATTCGATATTTCGGAACGAGCAATTAATAGTTTTGGTTATAGCTTAATGAGACAAAATAGAAATGAGGACGCATTAAAAATCTTCAATCTTAACACAGAATTGTATCCTGATGGATTTAATACTTGGGATAGTTTAGGCGAATGTCTTTTAGTTCTTGGAAAGAAAGAAGAAGGCATAAATGCATATGAAAAGTCTTTAGAGTTAAACCCAAAAAATAAAAATGCAGAAACGATAATCGAAGAAAATAAATAACAAAGCATAACAATGGCTATAAGTAATTGCTTGTTTTCGCCCACTTCTGAAAATCCTCGCGAATTTTCAGTTTGGTGTGTACTTGCAAAGTTTAGTGCTAAACCACGCAACTACTCATAGCCCAACCGTTGTTCCCAATCCACGTCGGTCATCAGATTTCAACAATCAGAACGAAACGTGGCTACCAAAATTTCAATCATCGCAAATATCAAATAGCGATCCAACGGTAAGAATGCTTAGGAGAAACAGTAATGGAAAACTTGATTGATAGAAGAGGAGCAAACTCAAATGTCTCGGACGTATCAATAACTAAAATTGCCTCGACTACAACAGGGATTTTGGTCAAGAATATAGAAGGGGAGTTAATCATTGGCATTAGTTAACGGACAAAATCAAAATAGATTGAAAACACAGCCGTTTGGTAATTGATTTGGTGAAATGAATAGCGAGTTGTAATGTTGTTGAAAGATGCAATAACGAAAATCGATATAACAAAATCATAGTCTTACAGGAAGACGAAAAGACAAGGAACAACACTATATATAGCGCACAGGGGTTTCTGTGGGTGATGAAACCTCAAATCCAAATCAACCATCGCCCAAGTTTTGAATCGGTTTAGCAGAGCAAATAAAACAGATTCAAAACTTGGGCTTGGATCATGCCGCGAGCTTCGGAAGGATAAAATTCCCAGCGCACCATATACACACCGTTGGGCATAATTGGAAAAAATGGAAATTAATCGCAGAATTCAAGACAAGTTTTTAGCGGACAAGTCTTCGCTATGGATTGAATTTCCTGATGGCTCAAAAAAAGAAACTGACTACAACGAAGTAGAGCTTGTTCTAAAGGATATTAGGTTTATAAAACACGAATTGACAAACTACAGCTACCTCTATGCCAGTCAACTTTCATTCGGTGGCCACTTAAATAGGAATTATTGGGAGTTTTTAAAACTAAAAGGAGAAATCGGACAGCACGACAGAGACGAATTAGAAGAAGGAGTCTTACTTGTAATTTATCTCCTCTACGCTGAAATTTTCGAAGCTGAAGGTTGGTGTTACCTTTACAGAAACAAACTATTTGACACTGTTAATAGCTTTCTTGTCTCTTATGCACCTGACAACGACAAAAAGAAAAAACTTAAAAACTGCATTCAGTTTTCGAGAGACAATTACGAAAACGAAAAAATTGGAGACCAGTGGCATGGTGTACTTGACCCTGACAATAAAAAGCTAAGTGACAAATTAACCGAGAATGATAATTGGGTGTACAAGACGTTTGTAGAAGACTATTTTGTTGACATTGCGAACTCTTTTAAGCCAGGAAGACAAAGGACTAAAAACTTCTGTGACTCGATAATGAAGAAAGGAAAAAAATAAAAAACTATGCCCATCACAGCATATAGCTTATGGCGAGTGAACGGCTACCAGCAAGGTTTTCGCTCCAAAGCCAGCTTTGGTTTCGGGGACAGGAAAGTGATTTTAAACCGCCACAAGCCATATGCAAACCGTTGGCCTGCATTTAAAGTGCATTTAAAATGAAGAAACTCATAGTCATAGTATCAATAATCATTGTCGGACTGACTGCCTCATGGTATTTCGACATTTGGAACGAACCCGTTAAGACGATAGATGAACTAATCGGACGGAATTTTGACTATGCTCATAAAAAGTATTTTCAGACTGACCCCAACAGACAGTACAAAGTGAACGTAAATGACAACCTGAACGAATTTGATAGTGGAATTCTAAATAAAAAGGAAATCCTAACGGACTCTATCGTTCACGTATTTACATGGCACTACACCTCACACAAAAAAACAATTTGGGTCGGACGAACTGAAAAAATGGAAAGTCAGGTAATTGACGCCATTCGATACAGCAATAACGTTCAATTTTAAAGCGTAGAGGGTTGGGGATAATCATTCAAAATAAAAAACACTATTTGACACGGTTTCCTATATGGTTAGCCATAATTGTCTTTTGTGGATTATAACCAGCTATTATCAGACTTTTTGGTGGTTTGTTAACAGAAATTTCAACAGGAGAGCCGTGTCATGAAGGAAACTGTGCTTGGATGGCACTACCATGGTTGATACTTTTTACTTTACCAATCAGTGGGATAATTTTAGCTATATACTTAATGATCATAATTATTGATTCTATAACATTGATGAAAGGAAATAAAAAACGACACGCCAACAAAGGCTAAGAAAACATGCGGGCAGAAGTGGTAAAATGAAATTTAGTATACAAAATAAACTTGGTTCTCGGTTGACAGTGCCGTGTTCTAAGATCCGCACGTTTCTTAGCCAAACCGTTAGGCACAATTAGAGAAAAACAGAATGTGGGGATTTTATAAATACGATAGAGTTGAATTATGCCTGAAAGAAGGAAAAATAGGGTTTGTAAAGAATCTTAAACACCTTTTGTTTCCAAATGATTTTGAGCCTGAATTCAAAGAGCCAAAAACTTCGAAAGTATATCTTCTAAAAAACAATGATTTCTACCTGTATGTTGGGGCTACGCTTCAACCAATACATACAAAATTAGCCCAAGGATTGAGAGTTGATTGCACAAATGGTTATCACGGACATAATTGGAAAGAAACTAAAATTGCAGAATGTTTTGTATGGAGTTTTGCAGGGATGGATAAAAGCCAAATAAATTCTATTAGGGCAGAAATAGTATATGAAATTAGAAATAAATATGGGAAATGGCCTTTACTCCAAAACGAAATACACTTCAACAATGAATTTTCATTTGGGCGAGAAGTAGGGAAAGATATTTTTAGCTATTTAGAAGACAAATATCCACTTCGAGGTAATTTTGGATTTAAGGGTATTACTGAAGAACTCTTTGATGAACCATCGCAATATGGATTAAGAGGCGATCCTTATCTATGGAAGGATTTAAAGGCAAGATTTGAATATTCATCAGTTACGAATGTAGAGCAGTTTGAGGAGTTTCTTATAGATGGATTTAAAGAGAACACAAATGAAATACCCACAAAAGGTAAGTCATTTTTTGTTAAACATTTTAGTTTTGGAGGAATGTCGAGTGGGAGTATCGATTCTGATTTTTGGACTCAAAAAGGATTTCCTTTATTGGTAGAAAGATTTAAGAAACTGAATAAATAACTGTGCCTAACAATGGCTATTAGTAATTGCTTTTTCCCGCTATCTGCTTAAAATCCTCGGGAATTTTCAGATAGGTACTTACTTGCTAATTTTGTAGCATATTTACGCAACTACTAATAGTCGGGCCGTTAGCATTAATTTCAACCAAGAATGAGAATAATAATTCCAATCATCTTATTTTTCATCAGTACAAATAGTTTTTCTCAAGAACAACTTAAAACACAAATTGAAAGAATAGAAAAAAATATTAAATCAAACAGTATGTCTGATTTTAAAAAACTTGAGATAGACTTAGACAATGATAACGATATAGATTATATTTATTTGTACCAATGTGCTGAACCTAAATGTATTGAGATTTATTTAAATGTAAATCAAAAATTAGAAAAAGTAATCTCTGAATTTTGCTATAACTATTATCTACACAATGGAATAAATAAAAATTTAATAATAAAACAAAGCCACTGTTGTGGAGAAAGTCCATTTATCTCTAATAGAGTTTTCAATTTTCAATCTGACAAATTAATTACTAAAGAAAATTATGTTCTTTTTAATGAAAGCTATGAACTTTTAAAACCCGAAACTTATCTTTCTACAATCTATAATGTTAAGATTTTAAATAACAATTACAATGTTAGGTTTTCACCTAATATTAGAGAATATGATGAAAATGAGTCAATGTTTTCTTGTGAACCAAATACTAACATTATTGGAAAATTAAAAGAAAATAGTACTGTTAAAGTATTATCGGAAATAATTAAAGAAACTCGGATTTGGCTATTTGTTGAAATAGAAAGTGAATCTTTAAATCACGAATTATGTAATAACCCTATTGACTATGAATTTAAAGGACAAAAATTAAGAGGTTGGATAAGTAATAACTATGTAGAAAAAATAGAAAACTAATGCTAACAATGGCTATAAGTAATTGCTTGTTCTCGCCTACTTCTGAAAATCCTCTCGGATTTTCAGCTTGGTGTGTACTTGCTAAATTTGTAACTTACACACGCAACTACTCATAGCAGAGACCGTTATCTCTGCTAAAAATAGCGGTCTATCTTGGTCATAAGAATGAACATATGCTTGAATACTTTAAGGTAAAGTGTTAATAAATAGAAGATTAACAAGAGTTTGTCAAAATTAACTCAGCATTGATTTTACAATCGCGGTGTCGCATAAATCGGGAATTTCAAAAATATTAGATCGACCATAAATGGTTTTTGACTTCCGATTTTCAAAGCAGAAAAACGAACAACAGCAAAACGTGATTCAGCATTTTTTCAATTCAATTTAGCGTGACCATAAATGGTTTCAAGCCGCAGACTTTCAAACATTTTTTTCAACAACGGTGATCGCTAAACGTTAAAATTGGACGCACCTGACATCAATAAATCGGAACCTATATTTTATAATAAGTTACGTGAACAGAAAGTTGATGAGACTAATAGAGCAAAACTCATCGATTCGATGAAATTAAGAACGATGAAAAGAGATAACACTATATATAGCGCACAGGGGTTTCTGTGGGTGATGAAACATCATATTCATATCAACCATCGCCCAAGTTTTGAATCGGTTTAGCAGAGCAAATATAACAGATTCAAAACTTGGGCTTGGAAATAAACCGCCAGCTTCGGAAGGATAAAATCCCCAGCGCACCATATACACACCGTTGTTCCCAATCCACGTCGGTCATCAGATTTCAACAAACAGAACGAAACGAGGATACCAAAATTTCAATCATCAACAAAACGAAGCAGTGATTCAACAGAAGTAGAAAACTTTATTGGTGGGAGAGGAGCAGACTCAAATGCTTCAGACGTATCAAAAATTAAAATTGACTCGACTACAACAGGGATTTTGCTCAAGATTATAGAAGGGGGGTAATCCTTAGCATTTGTTAACTGACAAAATCAAAATAGATTGAAAAGACAGCCGTGTGATAATTGATTGGGTGAAAAGATTAGCGGGTTGTAATGTTGTTGAAAGATGCAACAATGAAAATCGATATAACAAAATCATAGTCTTAAAGCAAGACGAAAAGACAAGGAACAACACTATATATGGCGCACAGGGGTTTTGGTGGGTGATGAAACCTCAAATCCAAATCGGCCATCGCCCAAGTTTTGAATCGATTTAGCAGAGTAAAGAAAACAGATTCAAAACTTGGGCTTGGAAATAAACCGCCAGCTTCGGAAGGATAAAATCCCCAGCGCACCATATACACACCGTTGTAAAACATTTTGAAAAACGAATGACAAAACAAATAATATTTATAATTCTGACTTTTTTAAGCATTAATGTTTTCGGACAAACTGCGGGCGAATTAAATGAACAATCAAAGAAATTAATTGAACAGCAGAAATTTGAAGAGGCAATCCCGATTTTAAAAAAGTCGGCTGAATTAGGAAATGCTGAAGCTCAATATAATTTAGGTTACTGTTATCGTGCTGGAGCTGGCATTGAGCAAAATACTGAAAAGGGGATTGAATGGTTTGCCAAATCTGCTGAACAAGGATTTAACGATGGACTTTATCAAATGATGATGGCTTATGGAAATGGAGACGGAGTTGAACAAGATTATAAAAAAGCTTTTGAATTTGGACTAAAGTGTGCCGAAAACGGAGATGGAACTTGTATGTGGAATGTTATCAACTGCTACTATTCAGGAATGGGAGTTGAAAAGAATATGGAAAAAATGTTGGAATGGGCAACTCTACTTGGCAAACTTGAAAATCCAGAGAATTTGACAAAAAGTGGTAACATAACTTCAGTCAGATTACAACTTGCTCAAATGTACAGAGATGGAGGAGAATTAGAGAAAGACTTGTTTAAAAGTTACCAATGGTTTTTAATATTCAATGAATTCAAAAAAGATTTCTCTTACATTAAACAACAACAGATTGTAAAAGAAATACAAGAATTAGAAAAAAAACTGACTTCTGACCAAAAAGCAAACGGACAAAAAGAAACAGAAAAATTATTAGGCAGGCCATTGAAAAATATGGAAAACCTATACAAAGCTGAATTATAAAAAAACGTTTTACAACAATGGCTATAAGTAATTGCTTGTTATCGCCTACTTCTGAAAATCCGCGAGGATTTTCAGTTTGGTGTGTACTTGCAAAGTTAAGTGCTAAACCACGCAACTACTCATAGCCGAGACCGTTATCTCTGCTAAAAATAGCGGTCTATCTTGGTTATTGGAATGAACATATGCGTGAATATCTTAAGGTAAAGTATAAAAAAATAGAAGTATAACAAGAGTTTATCAAAATTAACTCAGCGTTGATTAGACAATTGCGGTGTCGCATGGATTGGGAATTTTAAAAATATTAGATCGACCATAAATGGTTTCAAGCCGCAGACTTTCATACATTTATGCCAAAAAGCGGTGATCGCTAAACGTTAAAATTGGACGCACCTGACATCAATAAATCGGAACTTATATTTTATAATAAGTTACGTGAACAGAAAGTTGATTAGACTATTAGAACAAAACTCATCGATTCGATGAAATTAGGAACGATGAAAAAGAGATAACACTATATATAGCGCACAGGGGTTTCTGTGGGTGATGAAACCTCAAATCCAAATCAACCATCGCCCAAGTTTTGAATCGATTTAGCAGAGCAAATAAAACAGATTCAAAACTTGGACTTGGATTAGACCGCGAACTTCGGAAGGATAAACTCCCCTGCGCACCATATACACACCGTTAGCATTAATTTAAAAACAACGACATAAAATTTCTTAATCATGTTTAATATATTTAAGAAAAAACCAAAAGCTCAGACAGAAGATAAGAATCCATTTGAAATTCCATCAAATTGGGAGCATAATTATATTTATGGGTTTATTGGAGGAAATCCATATCAGACAATTAGTGATTTGAATGCAGTAGTTGAAATAATAAAAAATACAGTTGGACAAAGAGGTTTTATTGCTGTAGACACTATCTTTCATCCTTATAATTTAGTAAATCATAAAGGTGCGACTGCTTGGGATTTAGCTTGGTTTAAAGTTTTCGTTCAAGACAATGGAAAATTCATTCAAGAAATTGGCGATAATAAAAATGCAACAGTTGTTAAAGCAAAAACATTAAACTTGAAAGACAATTTTAGGATTTGGCCGAATGATGACCTTAATCCCGAAAAGAATGAGCAATATTCAAAATATGTTCCTTTTGTATTCCATATTTAGTGTATAAGGATAATAATGAACCTCATTGGATTAAAATGATTAATGCAGAAATTGAATTACAGGGACATGCACAAACGTATATTGAAAACTTCAATTCTGTTTTTTCTAAATTTGTAAAAGGACACGTTATGACATTAGGATTTGGAGAATTTGACAAAGAAAACTTAGATGATTTGGTTGAAAAATTTACAAGTTTCTATGAAAATAACATGAAAAACTAATGCTAACAATGTGTCATACGTAATGGCGGGGAAAGTACTAAATATCAAGGTTTGTGGTTCGCATCAACATCATCTCGTCTTGATAGCGAGGAGCTCCGAAATCCGCCACTACGCATACACTAACCGTTGTGTGTAATTTGAAAAATGAACGTAATTGAACCAAAATACAAGTATAAAGAAATTGAAAAGGTGTTTAAAAAACTGATTTCAGGAAATGCAGAACTGACTGAACATTTTATGAAAGAAGTTGACCTTTCAGACTATAATCAAGAAGATAATATACCTTATGTAGATATCGGTTCGATTTCCAGATTTGTTGTCGAAAAAAAACTCGATAATCAAACTTCTGATTTTGACCTTCTATTTGAAAACATTGAAGACGTTTATATTAATGTAGACAAAGACGTTAGGAATTTTATTGTTGTTGGATTATTTGAGGGAATTCAAAATATTGGTGGAGAAAAAATTGAATATCATCACTCTTTTAACGAATGGTTAAAGACAGAAACTCAAAAAGCGTGGAATGAAATAATTGACTATTGGGAGGGAACCGATTGGAGAATACCGACAGCGTAACGCAATAAAAGAGAAAAGGAAATACAAAAAATACTGAATAAGAAAAAATAAAAACTACACACAACATTGGCTATAAGTAATTGCTTGTTTTCGTCTACTTTGGAAATTCCTGCGGAATTTCCAACTTGGTGTGTACTTGCAAAGTTAAGTGCTAACCCACGCAACTACTCATAGCCGAGACCGTTGCCAGCAATTTGGGCACAAACGAGCTTTCAACATAGAATTAGAATTGTGATTTTAAAATTCTCTTTAATAACACTTTTAAGTCTATTTGTAGCATATGTCGTCAGGACGAGCTACAAGAATAGATCTTCAAAATCAAAACCGGACCAAAAAGAATTTATACTAAAAGGCATAAGAACGAAGATCACTATTTCTGTGAATTTGTCTGTCCTAGCCTTTTTGTATTTTACAGGTGATTACAGCGAAATTTTGAATTTCGTTTTGCTAGTGCAACAGCCCCTAAATTTAGCATGATTTTTTCTTGAATCACTATATGGGAAGAAAAACATCTATTGTCATTGATCTGACGGAGCGAGAAAAGACACTACTATTTAAAATTATTGGTAGTGGGAAGACGCCTTCAAATATTCGTCGCCGAGCCTCATTTGTTTACCTTTTTCATCAAGGGTTAAGCTTTAAAGAGATTTGTAAAACTGAAAAAGCAGATCCCAACACAGTGAAAAGATGGCTTAACAAATGGGAGGCAATCAATGAGTTAGATGAAACCCAAAATAAAATAGGAGACGCTGAATTTATCCGACTTATTCATGAACGATTAACTGATTCTAAAAGAAGCGGAAGGAAACCTCGTTTAACTGTCGAAGAAAAAATTCGAGTGCAAACATTGAGTTGTGAAGACCCTCAAGATTATGATGTTCCAATCACTGAATGGTCTCATGAGTCTTTGAGTGAGCAAGCGAAGAAAATGGGAATCGAAATCTCATCAAGTCATGTTGGTCGACTTTTAAAAAAACGAATTAAGTCCTCATAAAACTGAATATTGGATACATCCAAAAATAGGTGACCAACAGGAGCATAATGACCGTGTTTCTGATGTTTGCAGTGTTTATTTGGAGCAATCAGACGACGTTGTGACTATTTCTGTGGATGAAAAGACGGGTATTCAAGCTAAACAAAACATAAAAATAACCACGGCGAAAAGCGGTCAAGTTAAGCGAGTAGACCCAGAATACAAGCGGAACGGAACGACCTGTTTAATCGCAGGCATGAATATAATGGACGGCGAGGTCACCAAATATCAACTTGGACAGACTCGGAATGAGGAGGATTTTTGTAAATTTATAGAGTCGATCATCGATAAATACCCTAACAAAAAAATCGTTTTTGTTGCAGACCAACTTAATACACATAAATCAGAGTCATTAGTCAAGCTCATTGCTGATAAAATAAATTATGACAGTGATTTAGGTAAGAAAGGCCGGTGTGGAATATTAAAGACGATGAAGTCTAGGATGGAATTTTTAGAGGATAAAGACCATAAAATCAGATTTCAATATACTCCAAAACATTGCTCTTGGTTGAACCAAATAGAGAATTGGTTTGGCCGCTTACAGAAGCATGTAATTCGCAATGGGCAATTTAACTCGGTTGCTAATTTGGAAAGAAAAATCACCAACTACATTGAGTATTACAATGAAAGATGGAAGAAGCCAATTGAATGGTGTTTTGGCGGATTTTAAACCGTGTGGTATTTAAGGGTTGCAGCACTAGTCACTTTCATTTTCGGAATTTCGATTGTCATAACCGAACTAGCGTTTCAACTTCTTGTTAACAGAGACAGACTGCTCATAGGTCCAGACAATTTAACATTTCGAAGTATTTTTACGATCGAACTTGATTGGAAGTCAATCTATAAAATCAGTCTTAATGGATTTACAAGTATTATCTCAATTTATGGCGATAAAACAATTAGATTTAATAAAAATCGAATAAGTCGAATTGAACTTGATGAACTCTTTGATGAAATTGCTATTAGAACAGGTTTTGAAAATATTGAACTGACTGACAACCTTAAGGAAAGAAAAACTGCTGGCAACAATGGCTAGCAGCAATAGTCCCGCAGGCCAATGCACGAACCAAAACTACAGCTGCTAGCCTCGCCGTTATCTCTGCTAAAAATAGCGGTCTATCTTGGTTATCAGAATGAAAATATGCGTGAATACTTTAAGGTAAAGTGTTAATAAATAGAAGTATAACAAGAGTTTGTCAAAATTAACTCAGCATTGATTTGAAAATTGGGGTGTCGGAAGGGTTGGGAATTTCAAAAATATTGGATTGACCATAAATGGTTTTTGGCTTCCGATTTTCAAAGAAAAAAAACGAATATCAGCTAAACGTGATTCAGCATTTTTTCAATTCAATTTAGTGTGACCATAAATGGTTTCAAGCCGCAGACTTTCATAAATTTTTTTCAATAACGGTGATCGCTAAACGTTAAAATTGGACGCACCTGACATCAATAAATAGGAATTTATATTCTATAATAATTTACGTGAACAAAAGTTGATTAGACTATTAGACCAAAACTCATCGATTCGATGAAATTAAGAACGATGAAAAGAGATAACACTATATATAGCGCACAGGGGTTTTGGTGGGTGATGAAACCTCAAATCCAAATCAACCATCGCCCAAGTTTTGAATCGGTTTAGCAGAGCAAATATAACAGATTCAAAACTTGGGCTTGGAAATAAACCGCCAGCTTCGGAAGGATAAAATCCCCAGCGCACCATATACACACCGTTAGCACCAATTAGAAGAAATGGAAATAATATTTAAACATACTTGGATAATGTTCATTGCGGTAACTTTTGCAAACGGACTAATTCTAAAATATCGCTCTAAGAAATATATTGCCCAAAATCCTGAATTAGAAAAAGGATATGACAAATACTTTAAGGGATTGATGATTTATGGCAATATTCCTTGGGTTATTATGATGGTTGGAAACTTAAGTGGAATAACACAAAGCACTTTTGAATACTTTAACCCAAAAGCTATGAATCCAATGGTGTTAATCTTCCATTTGTCGATAATCATGCTTTGGGCATTAGGTATGAGATGGATATACTTTAAAAATGGTGCGGAATTTATCGAAACTCACCCAGGCCTAATGCAAAAATCAAGTTTTAGCGGAAACACAAATGTAACAGCTAAACAAATCAAATTACTCTTCCCTCTAATGCTTTTGGGAGGAATTGCAGGAATGATTATGATGTGGTTTATGAATTTCCCAACACCTCAATTTTAGAAATGAAAAAAGGTGCTAACACTATATATAGCGCACAGGGGTTTTGGTGGGTGATGAAACTTCAAATCCAAATCAACCATCGCCCAAGTTTTGAATCGATTTAGCAAAACAAATAAAACAGATTCAAAACTTGGGCTTGGAAATAAACCGCCAGCTTCGGAAGGATAAAATCCCCAGCGCACCATATACACACCGTTGGCGGTAATTAATAATGAACAGAGTTGAAGAAATAATATCCAAATCCAAAGATAGCCTTTCAAAAAAATCTTTAGATCTGTTTTTGTGCTTAATGCATAAACTGAAAAATGTTGATGAGAAAGAAATAGAAATTCAAATTGAAGCGCAAAAGGATTTTGCTAGAGTAAGTTTGACTTCAAAACATAATGACAGAATTTCATTCTTCGTTGACATATTTAATGGTTATTGTGACTTATTTATTGACAATGGAAAGGAGGTTTTTATTCAGCATGAATTCCAGTCCCTAATGGAGGCTGATGATTACTTTGGAGAATTCTTAGAATCACCAATTAAATATGTCAAAGCCGCAACAGAAAATGGAAAAATTCGGAAAGAAGAGTACGTTTTGTTGAGTCCCAGGGGAAATTTTAAATTAAGTGGAAAATTTGAATTTGTTTTTATAAATAAATCCAAATTGCACAAATCTGAAGGAAGTTTCATGCCTTGGATAAAAAAATCTAACTAACGCCAACATGGTGTATAGCCAATAGGGCATTTAGAGATAAATCCAAAGCCCTGTTCTTTGAGCAGGTATCGCCAAAACAAAGTTTTGATGTTTAGCAAAAAGAATAAAATAAGAACATTTGTTTTGGCTTAGTGGTAAACCGAAAGTGATCTGCTTTAAATCTGCCCTACTGTCCATACACAGAACGTTGGCGGTAATACACAGAAATGAACCCAATTAATTTTCAAGGAAAGATATATAAGAATTGGAAAGACTACTTTCTTGAAAAATTTTCGGATAGAGAACTATTTAAAGTCGAGCAATTTGACCTGGACGACAAGTTCTTGGTAAGTTATCGAGTGACTACCAACAAGGAAGACAGCGAAACAGAAATTATTTACCAAATGCATATTGATGGAATTAAATATGTTGAGCTATTTGATGTTCATTTCAATAATCCAAAATCACCAAGACTGACCGATGAAAACAAATCAAATAATTATGGATTTGATGGACAGGGGTCAACGTTCAATGAAAAGAATTTAATGGATTTAGATGATTGGATTGAAATTCCTATTTCAAAGGGTTGGACTGAGAAAACCACATATTACGATGGACAAGAAATAAAGACAGAATGCATTTGGCCTCGAGACAATAAAACAGAAGTAATTCCTATTGATCAAAAATATTTGGGCAATTACGGCTGTTTGCTATTTCCGATTGTTCCTTTCAAAATCATCTTGACTAATTTAAAGTTAAAACGGAATGCTGATAAAGTGACAACAGTGGAAACCGTAATTGAACCAATGATAAAATAAAAAAAGTACAAACCGCCAACATCGGCTATAGCAAATGCGGGCTGAGTACTTAAAAATGAAGATATTACAACTAAAATAATTTACGGTAGGCGGACAAGAAAGCGGTTTCAATATCCCGCACTTGCCATAGCCACGGCCGTTGTGGGTAATGTAAAATGACGAACGAACAGCACATATTAAGACTGATTCAAAGCCATAAGGAATTGGAGCATTTCGACTATTCTAAAGCGGTTGATTGGGCTATTGACCTAATCCGACAAGGAAAAGATACTGACAATGTGTTAATGCT
This sequence comes from Persicobacter psychrovividus, assembly GCF_036492425.1. Taxonomy (NCBI): domain Bacteria; kingdom Pseudomonadati; phylum Bacteroidota; class Cytophagia; order Cytophagales; family Persicobacteraceae; genus Persicobacter; species Persicobacter psychrovividus. Next base: position 326,371 of record NZ_AP025294.1, on the reverse strand, counting down.
TGCTTCATTTTCTGAACCTATTGACAGGTTTGAAATCAGACCCTATGTTACCAATGTTCTAAACGAATTAGGACTTGAAGAACTCGACTATAAAAGTGCTGTGATTGCAGAAACGCATTACCACTTGAACGCAATTCTAAACGACCGTGAGATAAGAACGAACTTACAGTCTCTCTACCAACTTTGCGTGGACAATGACTATGAATCGGGACTTATGAACTTCTATCTGATTTACCACGGATGGGACGAACTCGAAGAAATTGGCGTGAACTATTACTTTGAAGGAGCGGACTTAGACAACATCGAAGAGGTCCTTAAAAAGGAAGCAAGAAAGTGGATTGACAAATATGTTCATGGAATTGAAGTTGAATCAGACGAACAAGAACGAACAGAAGAAAAAGAAAAAACACTACCCACAACAACGGCTATAAGCAAGCGGGCGGACAGTGCTAAAAGAAACGATAAAACTTTTAAAAAACTATGGTCACGGCTGACAGGAAAGTAGCTTTTAAGCCCGCCTGCTCATAGCTAAACCGTTGGCGGTAATTTAAAATGACGAAAAAATACTCCGAAATATTGATAAGTAATGAACCTGATAGTGGATTATTCAAATCACTTTCGGACAGATTGAGAACGGAATTTAAAGGAGAGCTTATTGACAGAGTTGAAGACTTGGACACAAAGTATTTTGACTTCAAAATCAAAGACAACGTATTGACCTTACATCTTCAAAACTATATTGGGATAACGCTATTTCCTAAACAACTGAATGAGTCGACAGACAAAGCCAACTTACTCGCTGAATCTGTCGGATTTAGACTCAAATATTCCACTTCTGACTTTGACACTTGGGTTAAAATTAGATACCAAGCAGAAGCTGAAATCAATTACGTACTAGAGAATGTGCATGAAGCACGGAGTGACAAAGCTGACTATGAATTCACGACTTATCAGGACTATGCAAATTGCGAAGGTCACGAGCATTGTGAAATCTGCTTTTCAGTAATCTCCTGCAATGAAGAAGAAAATGAATTCTACTCAACTCAAAGACATTCAACCTGTACAGACTGCTATAAAAAGTACGTGGAAAATGACGACTATTTGAAAGAAATAGATGGGCTTGAAAAAATAAAAAAACTACCGCCAACAACGGCTATCAGCAAGCGGGCGGAAAGTGCTAAACGAAAGGACAATACTATTAACAAACTTTGGTCTCGGCTGACAGGTAAGTAGCTTTAAAAGCCCGCCTGCTCATAGCCAAACCGTTATCTCTGCTAAAAATAGCGGTCTATTTTGGTTGTCAGAATGAACATATGAGTGAAAACTTTAAGGTAAAGTGTTAATAAATAGAAGTATAACAAGAGTTTATCAAAATTAACTCAGCGTTGATTTGACAATTGCGGTGTCGCATGGATTGGGAATTTCAAAAAATATTAGATCGACCATAAATGGTTTTTGACTTCCGATTTTCAAAGTAAAAAAACGAATATCAGCTAAACGTGATTCAGCATTTTTCAATTCAATTTAGTGTGACCATAAATGGTTTCAAGTTGCATCTTTCCAAATATTGTGGTGAGCAGGAGTGATCGCAAAACGTTAAAATTGGACGCACCTGACATCAATAAATAGGAGTTTATATTTTATAATAAGTTACGTGAACAGAAAGTTTATGAGACTAATAGAACGAAACTCATCGATTCGATGAAATTAGGAACGATGAAAAGAGATAACACTATATATAGCGCACAGGGGTTTCGGTGGGTGGTGAAACCTCAAATCCAAATCAGCCATCGCCCAAGTTTTGAATCGATTTAGCAGAGCAAATACAACAGATTCAAAACTTGGGCTTGGATCAGGCCGTGAACTTCTGAAGGAAAAATTCCCCAGCGCACCATATACACACCGTTGTGCATAATTTCAATTACGCTGCAAATCAGATAACTATATCAAAATAAGCAAAGATAATTAATATGAAAAAAAGATTATTGATTCTCGTAATTCTCGGAGTAGGATATTTAAATGTAATCGGACAAGAAATACATTCCCCTGCCGACATTTTTAAAATAATGGAAAAATCTACTGTAACATACGAATTGAATGCGTTAGAAAAAGAGATTTTACCTAAAGACAGGACTGATAATCTAAATCATAATCAATATTATCGAGTAAATGACGGAGGTCAAATATCTACTTATAAATATGAAATTGATAGTAATGTTCAAACTTACTTGACAAAGGCTGAAGTATATTTTAATGAAAAGAAATTTTCGTTGGCTAGAGAAATGTATTTAGAGGCACTTATAGAAGATTCTACTTATTTTGAGGTGATGACTTATATTGGACAAACATATGGTATCGAAGGAGATTTTGACAAAGCTATTGAATGGTATAATAAGACTATCGATTTAAATTATATTGATTACATGGCACATTGGTTTTTAGCAGATGCATATAAAACAAAAGGAGAACTTGATAAAGCTGTTGACGAAATTACGATTGCAATGATTCTAAATCGCAATAATCCACGAATTGAGAAATCACTTAAAAATATATTCGAGCTTAATAAATTAAAAACAAAAGATTGGACATTTAATCCTCAAATTGAAATTGATAGTATTGAAGTAAACAAAGTTAGAATTTCATTTGATTCGGATTGGTTAGGGTATGCAATGGTAAAAGCATTGTGGAAATATGAACCTGGATATAAAAAGTCTATGGGAGTGAGTGAAGGCTCATTTTCTACAATTGAGGAAAAAGAATGCTTTGTTAGCTTAATGACTTCATTTAACAAAAAGAAATTAAAAAAGCATTCTGAATTTAAAGCATTGAAATTATCCTTGGATAAAGAAATGATTGATGAATATATACTATATGAAATAGTATTACCAGAACATCCATTTGTTGCCTATCAATTACCTGTTGAATTTATTAATAGAATTAAAAATTATGTGATAGAAGTAAGAGGAAAAGAAAAGTAACTATGCACAACATACAATATAAAACAGTTGGAGTTCAGTGGTTTGAGAGAGTTTGGTTCTCGCTTCAGGATTCTTGTCGGTGGATAAAAACGAGCTCCGAAAACCCAACCGTTTTATATTGCGAAACGTTATCTCTGCTAAAAATAGCGGTCTCTCTTGTTTATCAGAATTAAGATATGCGTGAATACTTTAAGGTAAAGTGTTAATAAATAGAAGTATAACAAGAGTTTGTCAAAATTAACTCAGCGTTGATTTGAAAATTGGGGTGTCGGAAGGGTTGGGAATTTCAAGAATATTAGATTGACCATAAATGGTTTTTGACTTCCGATTTTCAAAGTAAAAAAATGAGCAACAGTAAAAGGTGATTCATTATTTCTTCAATTCAATTTAGCGTGACCATAAATGGTTTCAAGCCGCCGTCTTTCAAATATTGTTATCAATAACGGTGAACGCTAAACGTTAAAATTGGACGCACCTGACATCAATAAATCGGAATCTATATTTTATAATAAGTTACGTGAACAGAAAGTTGATGAGACTAATAGAACAAAACTCATCGATTCGATGAAATTAGGAACGATGAAAAGAGATAACACTATATATAGCGCACAGGGGTTTCTGTGAGTGATGAAACCTCAAATCCAAATCAGCCATCGCCCAAGTTTTGAATCGATTTAGCAGAGCAAATAAAACAGATTCAAAACTTGGGCTTGGAAATAATCCGCCAGCTTCAGAAGGATAAAATCCCCAGCGCACCATATACACACCGTTGTAATGCATTAAAAAAACAGATATGATAAAAATACTAATAGACACTATTTTAAAAACATATTGGATTAATTCAAAAATCAACAATGGGAAAAAATTATACTTTAATAATGTTTTATTTCCATCATTTTTAGAGAGTGTCAACAACCATTTTATTATATCGGAGCATTATGAATTAAGAGATGCTTTTTCAAAATCTCCCGTTAAAGGATTAATGAACTCTATTTTTAATCCAAATAAATTTTTTTTCAATGCTTTAGATTTATCTGTAGCAATAAATATATCGATTAACGGTTATTGTAATGAAAAGTATGTTAACAATGATGAAATCGTTAACTCTGCTAACTACATATGTGAATTATTAAAAAAGCAAATGTATCAAGACAAGATTATTCGAGAATTATTAAAAGAGTTGGATAAAGATTTAAAGAATTTTGATTTTTACATAGAGAGAGAAAAAATTAAAAAAACTCTCAATGATAAAATTGAAATATTTAAAACATATTTTGGTCGATTTGACGATAAAAATTATTCTAGTGGTGTAAAAGTATATTATCAAGCTAACAATGAAAGTTGGATTAATTGGAAAGATGAAAATTCAATAGACATAAATCATAATTGTGTGGAGTTTGAATCGGGTTTTTTCCTATGTGGTTTTAATTATAAACTATTTTCTGGAGAATCGTTAAAAATCGCAACTAGTGAAAATGGAAAAGAATTTTTTAATCCTCAGAAATATAAATGGGGTGATAATGTTATTTGGGCACAATAAAACGCATTACAACAATGGCTATAAGTAATTGCTTGTTCTCGCCTACTTCCGAAAATCCTAGCTGATTTTCAGCTTGGTGTGTACTTGCAGAGTTAAGTGATAACCCACGCAACTACTCATAGCCGAGACCGTTGTTCCCAATCCACGTCGGTCATCAGATTTCAACAAACAGAACGAAACGAGGATACCAAAATTTCAATCATCATCAAAACGAAGCAGTGATTCAACAGTAGTAGAAAACTTGATTGGTAGGAGAGGAGCAGACTCAAATGCTTCAGACGTATCAAAAATTAAAATTGACTCGACTACAACAGGGATTTTGCTCAAGAATATAGAAGGGGGGTAATCCTTAGCATTTGTTATCGAGCAAAATTAAAATAGATTGAAAACACAGCCGTGTGATAATTGATTGGGTGAAAAGATTAGCGGGTTGTAATGTTGTTGAAAGATGCAACAACGAAAATCGATATAACAAAATCATAGTCTTAAAGCAAGACGTAAAGACAAGGAACAACACTATATATAGCGCACAGGGGTTTTGGTGGGTGATGAAACCTCAAATCCAAATCAGCCATCGCCCAAGTTTTGAATCGATTTAGCAGAGCAAATAAAACAGATTCAAAACTTGGGCTTGGAAATAAACCGCCAACTTCGGAAGGATAAAACCCCCTGCGCACCATATACACACCGTTGTGTGTAATTTGAAAAATGAACGTAATTGAACCAAAATACAAGTATAAAGAAATTGAAAAGGTGTTTAAAAAACTGATTTCAGGAAATGCAGAACTGACTGAACATTTTATGAAAGAAGTTGACCTTTCAGACTACAATCAAGAAGATAATATACCTTATGTAGATATCGGTTCGATTTCCAGATTTGTTGTCGAAAAAAAACTCGATAATCAAACTTCTGATTTTGACCTTCTATTTGAAAACATTGAAGACGTTTATATTAATGGAGACAAAGACGTTAGGAATTTTATTGTTGTTGGATTATTTGAGGGAATTCAAAATATTGGTGGAGAAAAAATTGAATATCATCACTCTTTTAACGAATGGTTAAAGACAGAAACTCAAAAAGCGTGGAATGAAATAATTGACTATTGGGAGGGAACCGATTGGAGAATACCGACAGCGTAACGCAATAAAAGAGAAAAGGAAATACAAAAAATACTGAATAAGAAAAAATAAAAACTACACACAACATTGGCTATAAGTAATTGCTTGTTTTCGTCTACTTTGGAAATTCCTGCGGAATTTCCAACTTGGTGTGTACTTGCAAAGTTAAGTGCTAACCCACGCAACTACTCATAGCCGAGACCGTTATCTCTGCTAAAAATAGCGGTTTATCTTGGTTGTCGGAATGAACATATGCGTGAATACTTTAAGGTAAAGTATTAATAAATAGAAGTATAACAAGAGTTTGTCAAAATTAACTCAGCGTTAATTCGACAATTGCGGCGTAGGTAGGATTGGGAATTTCAAAAATATAAGATTGACCATAAATGGTTTTTGGCTTCTTATTTTCAAAGCAGAAAAACGAACAACAGCAAAACGTGATTCAGCATTTTTTCAATTCAATTTAGCGTGACCATAAATGGTTTCAAGCCGCCGTCTTTCAAATATTATTATCAATAACGGTGATCGCTAAACGTTAAAATTGGACGCACCTGACATCAATAAATAGGAATTTATATTCTATAGTAAGTTACGTGAACAAAAGTTGATTAGACTTTAAAAACAAAACTCATCGATTCGATGAAATTTGGAACGATGAAAAGAGATAACACTATATATAGCGCACAGGGGTTTTGGTGGGTGATGAAACCTCAAATCCAAATCAACCATCGCCCAAGTTTTGAATCGATTTAGCAGAGCAAATAAAACAGATTCAAAACTTGGGCTTGGAAATAAACCGCGAGCTTCGGAAGGATAAAATCCCCAGCGCACCATATACACACCGTTATCTCTGCTAAAAATAGCGGTCTATTTTGGTTGTCAGAATGAACATATGCTTTAATACTTTAAGGTAAAGTGTTAATAAATAGAAGTATAACAAGAGTTTACCAAAATTAACTCAGCGTTGATTTGAAAATTGGGGTGTCGGAAGGGTTGGGAATTTCAAAAAATATTAGATCGACCATAAATGGTTTCAAGCCGCAGACTTTCATACATTTTTTTCAACAACGGTGATCGCTAAACGTGAAAATTGGACGCACCTGACATCAATAAATCGGAACTTACATTTTATAGTAAGTTACGTGAATAGAAAGTTGATTAGACTATCAGAACAAAACTCATCGATTCGTTGAAATTAGGAACGATGAAAAGAGATAACACTATATATAGCGCACAGGGGTTTTGGTGGGTGATGAAACCTCAAATCCAAATCAACCATCGCCCAAGTTTTGAATCGGTTTAGCAGAGCAAATATAACAGATTCAAAACTTGGGGCTTGGAAATAAACCGCCAGCTTCGGAAGTATAAAATCCCCAGCGCACCATATACACACCGTTAGCACCAATTAAATTAGAATGATGTATAAAGCTTCCTTTGATAACGAACTGCTTAATGACTGGTGCGATTTCTGCGAGGGAAAAAAGGAGTTTGACAGTTGCCACTTTTCCACTTTACTAATGGAAACTCTTTTAGAAGGATACACTCCTAAATTTGATGTATTCATCAAGGAAATCACAAAATACTTTGACAGTTCTGTTTATGAAAACATAAAATACGTCTTCAGTGATGAGAAGGTGAGTCAAGGTGGTGTAAAAGATTGGGTGATAAATGACTTAATTGAAAAACGTAAGATTATAGAACATGTAGAAGACTCTTCACAACTGAAAAAAGTAATTGACTCACCTCAATTTCTATTTGTTAAAGACAGAAGTGAACTTTATGAAGCACGAGAGACGGATAACAATACAATATTGTATGAAGAAGTTGGTGATTTCGTCATAGCAAATATTGATAATGACAAACGACTATTTGCCTTAAAAGAAGTCCTTTATAATATAGCCTCGGATAGCGACTTAGTAAATGCATTTCTTTCTGGATTAATTAAGAGTAATGCCGATTTATCGAACTATTTAGACATATATAAAAATGGTTGTGATTACGCAGTAGACGATGAAAAAATTCTAATCTATGAATTCGAACCCATTGACTAAATAAAGGTGCTAACACTATATATAGCGCACAGGGGTTTCGGTGGGTGGTGAAACCTCAAATCCAAATCAGCCATCGCCAAGTTTTGAATCGATTTAGCAGAGCAAATAAAACAGATTCAAAACTTGGGCTTGGAAATAAACCGCCAGCTTCGGAAGGATAAAATCCCCAGCGCACCATATACACACCGTTGTTCCCAATCCACGTCGGTCAATAAATTTGAAAAATCTGAACGAAACGAGGCTACCAAAATTTCAATTATCACAAATATCAAACAGCGATCCAACAGTAACCATCCATAGTGAAACAGTAATAGAAAATTGGACGATAGAAGAGGAGTAAACTCAAATGTTTCGGACGTTTCAATAGCTAAAATTGACTCGACTACAACAAGGATTTTGGTCAAGAATATAGAAGGGGAGTTAATCTTTGGCATTAGTTAACGGACAAAATCAAAATAGATTGAAAACACAGCCGTTTGGTAATTGATTTAGTGAAATGAATAGCGAGTTGTAATGTAGTTGAAAGATGCAACAGCGAAAATCGGTATAACAAAATCATAGTCTTTAAGCAAGACGAAAAGACAAGGAACAACACTATATATAGCGCACAGGGGTTTCTGTGGGTGATGAAACCTCATATTCAGATCAGCTATCGCCCAAGTTTTGAATCGGTTTAGCAGAGCAAATAAAACAGATTCAAAACTTGGGCTAGGATTTGTCCGCCAACTTCGGAAGGATAAAATCCCCAGCGCACCATATACACACCGTTGTTCCCAATCCACGTCGGTCATCAGATTTCAACAATCAGAACGAAACGAGGATACAAAAATTTCAATCCTCATCAAAACGAAGCAGTGATTCAACAGTAGTAGAAAACTGGATTGGTAGGAGAGGAGCAGACTCAAATGCTTCAGACGTATCAAAAATTAAAATTGACTCGACTATAACAGGGATTTTGCTCAAGAATATAGAAGGGGGGTAATCCTTAGCATTTGTTATCGAGCAAAATTAAAATAGATTGAAAACACAGCCGTGTGATAATTGATTGGGTGAAAAGATTAGCGGGTTGTAATGTTGTTGAAAGATGCAACAACGAAAATCGATATAACAAAATCATAGTCTTAAAGCAAGACGAAAAGACAAGGAACAACACTATATATAGCGCACAGGGGTTTTGGTGGGTGATGAAACCTCAAATCCAAATCAACCATCGCCCAAGTTTTGAATCGGTTTAGCAGAGCAAATAAAACAGATTCAAAACTTGGGCTTGGATCATGCCGCGAGGTTCGGAAGGATAAAATCCCCAGCGCACCATATACACACCGTTGGCGGTAATTTAAAATGACGAAAAAATACTCCGAAATATTGATAAGTAATGAACCTGATAGTGGATTATTCAAATCACTTTCGGACAGATTGAGAACGGAATTTAAAGGAGAGCTTATTGACAGAGTTGAAGACTTGGACACAAAGTATTTTGACTTCAAAATCAAAGACAACGTATTGACCTTACATCTTCAAAACTATATTGGGATAACGCTATTTCCTAAACAACTGAATGAGTCGACAGACAAAGCCAACTTACTCGCTGAATCTGTCGGATTTAGACTCAAATATTCCACTTCTGACTTTGACACTTGGGTTAAAATTAGATACCAAGCAGAAGCTGAAATCAATTACGTACTAGAGAATGTGCATGAAGCACGGAGTGACAAAGCTGACTATGAATTCACGACTTATCAGGACTATGCAAATTGCGAAGGTCACGAGCATTGTGAAATCTGCTTTTCAGTAATCTCCTGCAATGAAGAAGAAAATGAATTCTACTCAACTCAAAGACATTCAACCTGTACAGACTGCTATAAAAAGTACGTGGAAAATGACGACTATTTGAAAGAAATAGATGGGCTTGAAAAAATAAAAAAACTACCGCCAACAACGGCTATCAGCAAGCGGGCGGAAAGTGCTAAACGAAAGGACAATACTATTAACAAACTTTGGTCTCGGCTGACAGGTAAGTAGCTTTAAAAGCCCGCCTGCTCATAGCCAAACCGTTGTTCCCAATCCACATCGGTCATTAAATTTGAAAAATCAAAACGATACGAGGATACCAAAATTTCAATCATCGCGAATTATAAATAGCGATCCAACGGTAAGAATGCTTAGGAGAAACAGTAATGGAAAACTTGATTGATAGGAGAGGAGCAAACTCATATGCTTCAGACGTCTCAATAACTAAAATTGCTTCGACTACAACAGGGATTTTGGTCAAGAATATAGAAGGGGAGTTAATCTTTGGCATTAGTTAACGGACAAAATCAAAATAGATTGAAAACACAGCCGTTTGGTAATTGATTTAGTGAAATGAATAGCGAGTTGTAATGTTGTTGAAGGATGCAATAACGAAAATCGATATAACAAAATCATAGTCTTTAAGCAAGACGAAAAGACAAGGAACAACACTATATATAGCGCACAGGGGTTTCGGTGGGTGGTGAAACCTCAAATCCAAATCAACCATCGCCCAAGTTTTGAATCGGTTTAGCAGAGCAAATATAACAGATTCAAAACTTGGGCTTGGAAATAAACCGCCAGCTTCGGAAGTATAAAATCCCCAGCGCACCATATACACACCGTTGTAAAACATTTGAACGAAATGAATCGCATCCTTCAAACTTTAGGGATTTTAATGATATTGATTAGTTGTAAGTCGACTAAAATTGGGTCAGAATCTGAATTCAAAATGACGAATGATTCTGTAAATCTTTATGCATTTATCGGAGAAAAATTATCTGTAATTGAATTTGACCCAAATGAAAATAATGAACGAATAGAAATTGACTCTATTACAGGAGACACTCTGATTTTTAAAAATTGGGTAATGGACAACGGATTTAAATGTAAATATAAAGTTCTCAGAAATGTATATAACAAATTAGAAACTGACACGGTCGAGTTCGAAGCTTATGACCATTATGGTAGACCTGCATTTGAAAATTACGAAAACGCTATACTATATTTATCCTATAGTGAGGAAGATAAAAAATACTATCACCAGAAATACATATTTGACCCAATAAAAAAGGACAAAAATGGAAAATGGAAAGGTCTGAAAGGAGAAAGTGTTGAAAAACTATTTACCGAACAGAAAAACGGATATTTAACAGCTCGTGGAGTATTTGAGAATGAATAAAAACGTTTTACAACAATGGCTATAAGTAATTGCTTGTTCTCGCCTTCTTCTGAAAATCCTCGCGGATTTTCAGTTTGGTGTGTACTTGCAAAGTTAAGTACCAAACCACGCAACTACTCATAGCCGAGACCGTTGTACAGCATTTAAATGAACGACATTAAAGAGAAATATCAAGAGTTCAGAAATGAACCTTTTCCAGAAGGAATTGCAGGAGAAGAAATTCACGGAATTGACTTGGTAATGTTGGACGCTGACACAGCAGGACTACTTGAAAAATTTATTGGATACAATTACAAGTTGACAAGAACTGATTTTGACCTTTTAAAAAGGTTGACAGTCGAATTAAAAACAGTAACCAAGGAACTTAACGGACAATCACGCAGATACTTAGCGACATTATGGAATCTTGCCGACAGAATTGTTCGAGACTTGACTGAAACTAAAAGATTTATTGAGAACTCTGATTCGGAAAATCTACACAAAAAATGGAGACAACATTTTGACAGAATAAGAGAAATACTGAACGAATGGGATCCACTCGGAGTAGCGGACAGTATTGACGATGAATATGATTCAATAAATTTTGCTGCCTATTCAGCTCTTCTTCAAAATGGTAACACGGAATCGGTCAAAATCGCTATTAGGAAATACTTAAAGGAAGCAATGGAAATTGATGAGACTGACGAAAAATTGAATGAAATATCTAAAAAAATAAAAAACGCTGTACAACAACGCATATAGCTTATGGCGGGTGAGCGTCTACCAGCAAGGTTTTCACTCCGTTGCCAACTTTGGTTTCTGTGGACAGGAAAGTGCTTCTAAACCGCCACAAGCCATATGCAAACCGTTGTGGGCAATTAAAAAAATATGAACGGAGAGACAATATTTTTAATCGTTTGGGTGATTGTAGCAGCATTCATCCTGACAACTTTCTATAAAAGAGGGAAAAAAGCACTTTCAATATTCCCAGACATCCACTCTGTTCGTGTAGTTTATCGGGACAAATCAGCATCGGGACACTCGAACAAATCTTGGACGACCAAAATGGGAGGTGCAAGAAACGCCTTGGACATAGTTGTGACGGACAAAGAATTATGGCTTAAAAGCATGTTACTTTTTGCCGGCATTGGAAAGCATTACGACTTATTACATAAAGTCTCACTTGACAACATAATAAGGACTGACAGGCAAGGAAGAAAGATCACGGTGGACTTTAAAACAGAAGATGGAAAAGACAAACAAGTAGTATTTATGACCAAACGACCAGACGATTTTTTGAAAGCAATAAAAAAGTAAAAAACTGCCCACAACAAAGCGTATAAAATATGGGGCTGACAATGGTTCAGAGGATTTGGTGCTCTCAAAAAGCAGTAGTGCTCGGTTGACACAGACGAGTTCCAAAGCCCCACATTTCATACGCAGACCGTTAGCATTAATTTAAAAACAACGACATAAAATTTCTTAATCATGTTTAATATATTTAAGAAAAAACCAAAAGCTCAGACAGAAGATAAGAATCCATTTGAAATTCCATCAAATTGGGAGCATAATTATATTTATGGGTTTATTGGAGGAAATCCATATCAGACAATTAGTGATTTGAATGCAGTAGTTGAAATAATAAAAAATACAGTTGGACAAAGAGGTTTTATTGCTGTAGACACTATCTTTCATCCTTATAATTTAGTAAATCATAAAGGTGCGACTGCTTGGGATTTAGCTTGGTTTAAAGTTTTCGTTCAAGACAATGGAAAATTCATTCAAGAAATTGGCGATAATAAAAATGCAACAGTTGTTAAAGCAAAAACATTAAACTTGAAAGACAATTTTAGGATTTGGCCGAATGATGACCTTAATCCCGAAAAGAATGAGCAATATTCAAAATATGTTCCTTTTGTATTCCCATATTTAGTGTATAAGGATAATAATGAACCTCATTGGATTAAAATGATTAATGCAGAAATTGAATTACAGGGACATGCACAAACGTATATTGAAAACTTCAATTCTGTTTTTTCTAAATTTGTAAAAGGACACGTTATGACATTAGGATTTGGAGAATTTGACAAAGAAAACTTAGATGATTTGGTTGAAAAATTTACAAGTTTCTATGAAAATAACATGAAAAACTAATGCTAACAATGTGTCATACGTAATGGCGGGGAAAGTACTAAATATCAAGGTTTGTGGTTCGCATCAATATCATCTCGTCTTGATAGCGAGGAGCTCCGAAATCCGCCACTACGCATACACTAACCGTTATCTCTGCTAAAAATAGCGGTCTATCTTGGTTATCAGAATGAAGATATGTGTGATTACTTTAAGGTAAAGTGTTAATAAAAAGTTGTATAACAAGAGTTTATCAAAATTAACTCAGCGTTGATTTGAAAATTGGGGTGTCGGAAGGGTTGGGAATTTCAAAAAATTTAGATTGACCATAAATGGTTTTTGGCTTCCGATTTTCAAAGTAAAATAACGAATATCAGCTAAACGTGATTCAGCATTTTTTCAATTCAATTTAGTGTGACCATAAATGGTTTCTAGCCGCAGACTTTCAAACATTTTTTTCAACAACGGTGATCGCTAAACGTGAAAATTGGACGCACCTGACATCAATAAATAAGAGTTTATATTTTATAATAAGTTACGTGAACAGAAAGTTTATGAGACTAATAGAACGAAGCTCATCGATTCGATGAAATTAGGAACGATGAAAAGAGATAACACTATATATAGCGCACAGGGGTTTTGGTGGGTGATGAAACCTCAAATCCAAATCAACCATCGCCCAAGTTTTGAATCGGTTTAGCAGAGCAAATAAAACAGATTCAAAACTTGGGCTTGGAAATAAACCGCAGCTACGGAAGGATAAAATCCCCAGCGCACCATATACACACCGTTGTGATGCATTAAAAAAATGAAGAAACTCTTAGCTATATTATCAACACTCATTATTGGACTGACTACTGCGTGGTACTTCGACATTTGGAATAAACCTGTTGAGACGATTGATGAATTGATAGGAAAGAATTACGACTTTGCCCATAAAATGTATTTTCAGACAGACCCAGACGGACAATACAAAGTGAACGTCAATGACAACCTGAACGAATTTGATGGCGGAATTTTGAATAAAACAGAAATCCTGACTGACTCTATCGTTAACGTCTTTACATGGGACTATACAACCCACAAAAAAACAATTTGGGTTGGACAAACGAAGACAATGAAATATGAAATTATTGATGCAATTCGATACAAAAAAGGAGTTAGGTTTTGAGAATTAAGAGTTACATATTAGTCATTACTTTATTACTTGTAAATACTGCTTTTGGACAAGTACGTGAAAAGGTATCTGAGGCAGAAATAAAAGAAATCATTGAGCTTGCAATAGAATTATCTGAACTTCAGCAATACTTTCATATTGACATAGACTCAACTCGAGTTCCACTAATAATTAAAGAGTTTGGAACAGTAAATTCAAAAAATCTAAATGGACTACAGAAATTTGGACAACAAGTTCAAGTCATGGACGAACTGACCATTAAAGAGAAGAAAATTAATGCTTATTTGAACATTGGTGATTGGACTTATGGTGGAGACAATTTGAGACTGCAAATGGACTATCCAGTTGAAGGAATTACAATAAACATGAGATTAAATAGAATTAACGGACATTGGAAAATTGTTGATTCATTAATTATAGAAGAATAAAAAAACGCACCACAACAACGCATATAGCTTATGGCGGGTGAACGGCTGCTAGCAAGGTTTTCGCTCTGTAGCCAGCTTTGGTCTCGGTGGACAGGAAAGTGCTTCGAAACCGCCACAAGCCATATGCAAACCGTTGTTCCCAATCCACGTCGGTCATCAGATTTCGCCTAGCCTGTCGAAAATTCACAAAAAAAGCGATTCCAGAAAAAAGGTTAAATTTGAGTGTCCAAACCGTCATTCAACCTTACCAGAATCGCTTTGAGTTTTAAAAATAACAAACAATCTCTAAAAAAGAAAAAGTCAACAGAAAGAGCCAAACGAAAAAGGCGAAACGACAGTATCAAAATTAAAAGGTATAAGGCTCGGGCTTCTTTTTGGGAAAAGAAGTACAAAGAGGAAAAGTCTAAAAACAAGTCGGAGTTTGGTGGGAAAAAAATCAAGCACCACAGCTACTGTTCGGCCATTATTACTTTGGCTTTAATTTTACATACTGAAACCAGCATGAGTCTTCGTGATAGTGAGACGGTATTGCGTATTTTCATTCAACAAATGCACATAGATAGTAAATGCCCTGACCATTCGACGATTGATAATTGGTTAAAAAAAGCAGGAATGCAGGCCATCGAACCATTTTCACCTGAGCGGCCATGTGTTTTGATTTGTGATGAAAGCATTTCATTCAACGGGAAGAAATTGTTTTTGGTACTTGCCGTTCCTGTGTCGGTTTCTGACCAGCAGCGTACATTACGTTTTGAGGACTGTCACTTGGTTTATCTTGGTGCGAAAAAAGGTTGGTCGGCAGATGTAATTTATAAGGAACTTCAACCACTCGTTCAGAAGCTGAAAATTCAATATGTCCTAAGCGATAAAGGTTCTAATTTACTTAAGGCTACAGCCTTGCTGGGGCTTGATCATGTTTCGGATATCACCCATGAAGTATCAAGGACACTGAAAAATCTATATAACGATACAGATGATTATAAGAATTTCATCAAATGGGTTGGTGAACTCAGAAAAGATTTAGCGTGTGGGGAATATGCACATTTGGCCCCTCCAAAAGTAAGGCATCATTGTAGGTTTCATCAGCTTGGGCAATATGAAAAGTGGTTTAGAAAGGTCGGTCCTGAGCTGAAAATTGTCGCCGAAGAAAGCAAAGGTGTGGCTTTGAGCCTCCTCCAAATCAGTGATCACGCACCTTTCATCAAGGATTTGATATCTTTGACCCCAGTGATCAAAGAAATATTGTCGGTTGGCAGAACGGAAGGGATAAGTCACAAAACTATTTTGAAATTAACTCAAAAAATGGAAGAACTCGAAGGGGATCGGCCAACTATATTCAGAGAAAAAATCACTCATTATTTTCATAAAACCTATAAAACGATTGGTGAAGACATCCCTTTTTGTTGCAGTGCTATCATCGAAAGCGTATTCGGAAAGTACAAATCAAAAATGAGCAGCCACCCACAGAAAATGTGCACCAACCACTTGCTGACCATTCCCTTATTTTTTGTGAAAGAAAATGAAATTGCCGAACTTGTTTCAGGATTTGACACCGTAAAAGTGGCAGAAATCAAAGATAAGGAAGCCGTGGCAAAAGCAATGATGAGCGTTCAAATGGCTGCTTAACTCGTGTACATGTTTTTTGAAAATATTCGACAGGCTAATCAAATCCCCATCGCACCATATACACACCGTTGTGGGTAATTTCGAGAAACGCACATGGATACTATGATTAACAATATAAGAGATGTTTTCTCAATTTTTCATGATGGAGGAATTGTTGATTGTCAAGGTGATTTAAATAAATTGATCTTGACCATTCAATGTAATTATCTGGCAGAATTGATTAATCCAGACTTTGAAAATTTTTATGTCGACTTGATTTGTGTAAACAAACTGGATTTTGACCCATGGATGAATCCAATTGACTTAAAGAAAATTGAATTCAAAAGCCATGAAGAGTATTTAAAAGTGGATTTGGAAATATTATCCTCTGAAATTGAAGATGATTACGTTTTGATTACGTGCAATCAACATGATACAGACTTGGACTATTGTGGCGGAAATTTAATTATATCTGCAAATGATTTTAGACTATTTGACCATAATAAAAACGTTATGACAATTGAGGAGCTTGAATCGATTTGTCGATTGTATTGGGATAAATTCAGTAAAAGAGAATAAAATTTATGCGTACAGGCTCTTTTGATATAAAAGCAAAATTGACACTTTACTCGACTGACAAAGGTGGTCGAGTAACTGGAATTAAAACAGAATATAGACCAAATCATGTTTCGAATATGAGAATGGTAAATTAAAACAAACGTATATCGGGCAGATTACTTTTAATAATAGAGAATGGATTTTGCTAGGAGAATCTTCCATTGTGAAAATAGAATTTCTGGATTTATTCGACATTAGAAGTTTCATCTCAATTGGTAGGATTTGGTGGATTCATGAAGGAGCAAATCGGATTGGAGAAGCTGAAATAATTGAAACAAATGAATAAGCAACATACCCACAACAATAAATATACGTAATGCGGGGTGATTTAATTAATTTAAACATTAGATCAATTAATAGATAAAGTAGCGGTTTGAAAGTGAAGTGCCTTGAAATCCCGCACTACATATATTCGAGCCGTTGTGTGTAATAAATGACTGTATAAATAATTCTATAATGACTTATAAAGAAGATAAAAATTTCACCAAATTACTGAACCAAATTAGTGAGCTGAATATCAATTATAACCAAGACCACTTGGACTGCCTTTATAGAGATTTAAAACTTTATGTAAACACTACTGAAAAAGGGTATATTGATCTGACAATTCCATCTTTCTTCTCAGAAAATTATTACGTTGATATTATTATTAGAGAATTAGGAGGTAAAACTAATAAATCATTTGATAGTGTAGATGAATACCTAAGTAATGACATAGCAACTTTTGTATTTGAAAATTATTTTTCAGAATCAAAAGAAAATACGTTATCAAAAATGCTGTCTGAAATTAGCAGAATTACTAAGAATAATTTTGTCTACAAAATAATAAGTGAATCAACTTATGATGAAAATAAGAATCAAACATCAGTCACGTTAGAGTTCAGTGTTAATGATAACATATATAAAATAACTCATGATGACTATTTCGAAGATGGAACACTTAAATCAAGTTTTATCTTAAAAGAATTATTGCCCAAATTGAATGGAGCGCTTATAAAAGGTCATTTACTTTATATATGTGAAGAGTGGATTCAATTCATTTATTTTGAAAATGAAAAAGACTATTTAAAATTTAAAGAATCTGCCAATTATTATTCTGAAATTGAACTTAAAAAAGATAATATCAACTCTGAAATAAAGAGCATTGAGAAAGAAATAATTATCGAGTCAAACGAAAACAAATTAGAGTCTAAGACACCGTGGTGGAAAAGACTATGGAGATAATACTACACACAACAATGGCTATAATTCATTGTGGCTTTGTCCTAAACTTAAACTTAATTACATTTAATCCGGCATGGTTCCATAAGCGGAAATGTCTGCAGACAATTTCCACAACGAAATCATAGCCTAAACCGTTGGGCAACATTAAAAAAAGATATACATGGCATATGATTGGACAATGTTTTTTGATGAGTTTGGTGGAGAATTACACCAGTCCTTCAAGAAAGAATTGAGTCAACAACTATTGGAAAAAGGTGATAACACTGGAATTAAACAATTTCAAAAACACAATTTTCAACTAATGGTTGGCATGATACCTATGGACATCCGAAAAGAAAAGGACAAAGTTATAGCCACTATTGAGTTTATAACTCCAACTTCATGGTCTATACCAACAACTATAAGTTGGAAGACTAATCAAATAGGACTTGAACTTGAACTTGCTCACAAAAGTGAAGTATCTTCTGACTCAATTGATTTTAAATGGGAGGACGAATCGTTAAAAGACAAAGTAGAACCTCATATTGCACCTTATAAAAAAAGTAAAGCAGAAAAAAATGGATTCGGGTTTAATGCGGAATATTTCTACCTATTGATTCCCGATGTTGAATTAGAAGTATTTTTTAAAGCGGACGTACCTGAAGAAACCATTAACTCTATGAACGACTTTCTTCAAGATTTTCACCGTGTATGGAATAAGGATAAAAAAGGGAAAGAGATTGAGTTTATATCGAGTCTGACCAAAAGTGATGCTCACTACTCTGTTGTAATGGATATTGGTCTAAAAAACACAGTTCGAATCATTAATGAATTGCTAAAATCAATTGGCGAAAAATACAGCCATGTTATAGAAAAGGTTAAAATAAAATAACGTTGCCCAACAAAGTGTATAGCCAATAGGGCGTTTGGAGATAAATTGAAAGACCTGTTCTTTGAGCAGGCAACGCCAAAACAAAGTTTTGACGTTTAACAAAAAGAAAATTAAAAGCAAAAACGTTTGTTTTGGCTTAGTGGTAAACCGAAAGTGAAGTGCTTCGAATCTGCCCTACTGTCCATACACAGAACGTTGTTCCCAATCCACGTCGGTCATCAGATTTCAACAAACAGAACGAAACGAGGATACCAAAATTTCAATCATCATCAAAACGAAGCAGTGATTCAACAGTAGTAGAAAACTTGATTGGTAGGAGAGGAGCAGACTCAAATGCTTCAGACGTATCAAAAATTAAAATTGACTCGACTACAACAGGGATTTTGCTCAAGAATATAGAAGGGGGGTAATCCTTAGCATTTGTTATCGAGCAAAATTAAAATAGATTGAAAACACAGCCGTGTGATAATTGATTGGGTGAAAAGATTAGCGGGTTGTAATGTTGTTGAAAGTTGCAACAACGAAAATCGATATAACAAAATCATAGTCTTAAAGCAAGACGTAAAGACAAGGAACAACACTATATATAGCGCACAGGGGTTTTGGTGGGTGATGAAACCTCATATTCAGATCAGCCATCGCCCAAGTTTCGAATCGATTTAGCAGAGCAAATAAAACAGATTCAAAACTTGGGCTTGGAAATAAACCGCCAGCTTTGGAAGGATAAAATCCCCTGCGCACTATATACACACCGTTATCTCTGCTAAAAATAGCGGTCTATCTTGGTCATCAGAATGAACATATGCGTGAATACTTTAAGGTAAAGTGTTAATAAATAGAAGTATAACAAGAGTTTGTCAAAATTAACTCAGCGTTGTTTTGAAAATTGGGGTGTCGGAAGGGTTGGGAATTTCAAAAATATTAGATTGACCATAAATGGTTTTTGGCTTCCGATTTACAAAGTAAAAAATCGAATATCAGCTAAACGTGATTCAGCATTTTTTCAATTCAATTTAGTGTGACCATAAATGGTTTCAAGCCGCAGACTTTCATACATTTTTTTCAACAACGGTGATCGCTAAACGTAAAAATTGGACGCACCTAACATCAATAAATCGAAACCTATATTTTATAATAAGTTACGTGAATAGAAAGACGATTAGACTATCAGAACAAAACTCATCGATTCTATGAAATTAGGAACGATGAAAAAGAGATAACACTATATATAGTGCACAGGGGGTTCTGTGGGTGATGAAACCTCAAATCCAAATCAACCATCGCCCAAGTTTTGAATCGGTTTAGCAGAGCAAATATAACAGATTCAAAACTTGGGCTTGGAAATAAACCGCCAGCTTCGGCAGGATCAAATCCCCATCGCACCATATACACACCGTTGGCACCAATTTGAATGAACCAAACACTAAACTTCATATTACTTCTTTTAATTCCAGTTTTATCTTTTGGACAGGAAAAGGATTTCTATGATTTGGATAATTCGTACCACGAAATTTTTAGGAATAATAAAGTAAAGTCATTAAAAGTTCTTACTAAGGAATTTGACAAAAAAGGAGATATTAAAGAAAACTATGTTGAGCTAATTCAAAATTTCGCAAAAAATGGAGATATAGTGTGGGAAAAAGAATTTTATAATAACTCAACAGCAGCTTGGGAAGTCAATTATAAGTATAATGACAACCATCAAACTATTCGAACTGAATGGACTTGGTTAGACGAAAACGACCAGGACCTTACCGAATACGAATATGATTCTGACAATAGACTTATAAAAAGCCGGGATTTTTATAAAAGTTCAAACTCAGCTGACTTTTTATTAGAGGAATCCCAATTCTACCATTATAAAAAAAATCGAATAAGTAAAGTCACCAATATTGACAACGAAATAGAATTCTTCTATAAAAAGAAAGGGAAAATAGTCTTTGGATTTAACGCTGATAACAAACTGAAGTATAAGTATGAAAATGGTGAATTTGTTTATCAAAATATGGATTCAATCATTTTTCAATACGAACGGAACAAAATCGGTCAGATTTTAAAAAATACGAAGACCGACAAAAAAGGAACTGTACTCAGTCAAAGTATTTATGAATATTCTAATGGACTATTGATGAAAGTTATTTCTAAAGACAGAGAAGGAGATTTGATACGACAAGAAGAATATCAATATGAATATTATGAATAAAAAACTGTTGCCAACAATGGCTATAAACAATTGGGGCGAAAGTTATAAAACGAAAGTATAAACATAAAACAAAGGTCGGTGTCAGACCGAAAAGTAAGGGCATAAAATCCCCAACTGTTCATAGCCGAGACCGTTGGGCAACATTAAAAAAAGATATACATGGCATATGATTGGACAATGTTTTTTGATGAGTTTGGTGGAGAATTACACCAGTCCTTCAAGAAAGAATTGAGTCAACAACTATTGGAAAAAGGTGATAACACTGGAATTAAACAATTTCAAAAACACAATTTTCAACTAATGGTTGGCATGATACCTATGGACATCCGAAAAGAAAAGGACAAAGTTATAGCCACTATTGAGTTTATAACTCCAACTTCATGGTCTATACCAACAACTATAAGTTGGAAGACTAATCAAATAGGACTTGAACTTGAACTTGCTCACAAAAGTGAAGTATCTTCTGACTCAATTGATTTTAAATGGGAGGACGAATCGTTAAAAGACAAAGTAGAACCTCATATTGCACCTTATAAAAAAAGTAAAGCAGAAAAAAATGGATTCGGGTTTAATGCGGAATATTTCTACCTATTGATTCCCGATGTTGAATTAGAAGTATTTTTTAAAGCGGACGTACCTGAAGAAACCATTAACTCTATGAACGACTTTCTTCAAGATTTTCACCGTGTATGGAATAAGGATAAAAAAGGGAAAGAGATTGAGTTTATATCGAGTCTGACCAAAAGTGATGCTCACTACTCTGTTGTAATGGATATTGGTCTAAAAAACACAGTTCGAATCATTAATGAATTGCTAAAATCAATTGGCGAAAAATACAGCCATGTTATAGAAAAGGTTAAAATAAAATAACGTTGCCCAACAAAGTGTATAGCCAATAGGGCGTTTGGAGATAAATTGAAAGACCTGTTCTTTGAGCAGGCAACGCCAAAACAAAGTTTTGACGTTTAACAAAAAGAAAATTAAAAGCAAAAACGTTTGTTTTGGCTTAGTGGTAAACCGAAAGTGAAGTGCTTCGAATCTGCCCTACTGTCCATACACAGAACGTTGGCGTGAATAAACAAGACGATAACAAACGGTCAATTTAAATTGACCTGCTTGATTATGAATAGATAAAAACATGTTTGGCTTTAAAAAGAAAAATAACAGCACGGAAGAGTTACTCAAAGCCTTGGATTTGATTATACCACATCAAGATCAAAGAGACTTTATGAAAGAAACTCTCTTGAAGATTACGAATGATAAGGACTCTGCATTTGAAAACAGCAAATATAGATTTGGTTATATGGATAGCGAAAGGAGTCATTTAGACAAAAAAAGCAAAAATATTGGCACCTATGTTTTCTATGATTTAATAACAGAATCTTACCTTCAATTGACGAGAAAGATTAATAATCAAGATGATTTATGGTCAAAAATCAGTGTTCTTTTAATAAACTATGATTGTAACCATTTAAGACCTCAGCTAGATTTTCAAATATATGACAACAAAGACGTTGAATACTCAATTGACAATGTTAATAGTATTTTTGATACAGATGATTATGTCATTTATAGCTTGACAATAAAAAGTGATTCTGCGATTGGATTTATCTCAAGGGATAGCTTTAATCTGATTAGAGAATTGCTAAAGGATAGTGAATTAATGATTGAAATTAAGGAATAACTCACGCCAACAACGTATAAAAAACATAAGTGTCTCAGTGGTTAACGAGGCTTTTTCTCATTTATTCAGCTCCGCCAAATCTGCGATTTGACGGTTAGTTTTGAAACTCTAAATTTGTGTCTAATCGCAAATTTGGCTCAGTGCAACTTGACAGGTAAGAGCTTCGAAATCACTTACGTTTCTTATACTAACCGTTACCAGCAATATAAGAGATCATGGAATTAAAAGATTTTATATCAGAAACAATCAAACAAATCACAGATGGAATCTTGGAAGGGAATTCCTATGTGAAAGAAAAATCTAATTCCTTAGAAGGAGTAAGAAATCAATACACGAAAATTGACTTTGACATTGCGATAACTTCTAATGAAGAAAACAAAGATGATTTAGGAGGAAAGGTTTCTGTCGTTCAAGTTTTTAGTGCAGGAGCATCTACTACTAAATCGGCTTCTACATCAAGTCAAAACCGAATCAAATTTGAGGTTTTGGCAGCAATTAACACTGACTAATTAAAGCGATATGAAATCAAGAATAACAGGCGAACTATTGCCATGTGATTATGATGAGGATTTATTTGAGAGCGTTCCAATTTCAATTCCATATTTTGACAACAAAGAGCTCAAAGTAAGTTTTGTAGAAGCAAAGTATGAACCATATTTAAATGAAGCTGACAAGGTATTGGAGAGCTTTCTAAACAAAGACAAAGAGCTGCGTTTGGCTGATAGTCAAATTGTATACGATTACTATGCCCAGACTTTAAAACATGGATATTGCAAAGACCTAAACATTTCCTCTATGAGTGATATATGGAATTTCGTAAATCCTAATGAAATAATAATTGACTGGGAAGATGAGGGTAAGTATTATTTGTGTGTGTCATGCGGTTGTTCTTGGGAAGAAGAACACGGACTTCAACTTGTATTTAAAAATGGAGAAAGTCTGACAAGAGCCAGCGGACATGATGGACACTATGAAGATTAAGGATAAAGAAAAAGCTGGTAACACTGTATATAGCAAATAGGGCGATTAGTGGGTTTGGAAAGTTCAGTAGTTATTTGAAACACCGGGGCTGTCGCATAACCCTTCAAAAATCGGGTAAAAATGGAATTTTACCACGATTTTTAAAATTTGTACAAAAATTGATTTTGAATAAAAAACAGGCTTTGAGAGTGAAATTCGAACCTCTTGAAGCCTTTTTTTATCCATTCTCCGAAAAACACAAAAAGTAAAACTCGAATTAAGGCCTTTTTACTGTATTTGGCCATTTTCGAAAGATTGTAAGAAAGTGAAAGCAATAGAAGTTCTGCACCGACTTTTTCAAGTCCGCGTAGCATGAATCTTTTGAATTTTAAATTGTGTTTGATGTGGCCAAATACCGTCTCGATATCATGGCCTCGCATTCTCATTTTCTCTCCTCCTTCTTCGGATTTGATGGTTCGTCGGGCTCGTTCTTTGTGCCGTTGAAAGTTCCTGTTTACCACAATCTGCTTAACTTTACCCTTCATCGAAAAGCACTTTTCCCTAAACGGGCAGTCCGAACAATCAGCTGATTCATATACATCCCGATGTGATTCATAACCGCTTTTGTTTGTTACAATATTATGCTTTTTCCACGTTAACTTCCGACCGTTGGCGCACTCATAATAGTCACCCTCTTCATGATAAAGCATGTTCTGCCACCTCGAAATATCCTCCTTAAATGTCTTCTTCGACTCCTTGTAATAACCTGTAAATTTAACGTTCGGACTCACCCCGTTTTGTTCTAAATAATCAAATACAGCTTCTGTTCCGTAGCCCCCATCAGCCGTCAAAGTCTCTGGCATTGAATCCAAGTTGACCTGTTCAAGCATCTTTGATCGCTCCTCTAAATGATCTATCGTGCACGCTGAATCACCACCATTTTGATGAGCTGTAGCCCCAGTAATAAACTCTCCGTTTGTACCCACTTGCACGTTATATCCTGGACGCGACTCATCATTTTTCATCCGCATATATGTCGCATCTATATCTGTTTTTGAGTAAGAATTCCGCTCTCCAAGCTCTTGAAGCTGATCTTCGTAACCTTTTAGCTTATCTGCTCCTTTTTTCAGATGCCTACATCGGGTTTCGATTTTCTTCTTTTCCTTCGGTGGCAAATCCTCGTTAATTGACTTTTCAATTTCTTGTGCTTTAGCATAAACCTCTTCACTTGAGAAATCTTCACAATCCATTTTATGCCCCTTTTTAGCCTCTTCCTCCGACTGCTTTTCGATCTCATCTATCTCAGCAAAGAGTGCTATGATTTTCTCACGAACCATCTTACTGTATCGAAATGCATTTTTCTTAAAGACCATTTTATACTTGTTCGCATCAGCCTCAAGCTTAGTGCCGTCAAGCACATAGTCCTCAAGATTCACAAGCCCTTTCTCCACAAGTAAAAGAATCAGCTGAACGAAGACATCCTGAAAAATATCGAGAAAATAGAGACTCCGAAATCGAGCAATCGTCGCATGATCAGGATGCTCGCCACCACAAAGCCAAAGGCACGGAATCGACTCATAGGTAAATGCCTCAATTTTGCGACTACTGAAAACTCCACTCTGATAACCAAAAAGCAAAAGCTTCATCATCATACGAGGGTTATAGGGAGCGTTCCCTCCTTGATTTGTAAAGTAACGAGCCAACAAATCCATTGACAGCCCATTAACAAAACAATCAATCACCCTTGCGATATGCCCTGGCGGAACCAGCTCCCCAAAACTCAGAGGAAACAGGCTAACCTGATCTTTTTGGTAAGATTTGAATTTCTTCTTGATCATGGAAAAGTACTTTTTTTAATACCTTAATATACTTAATTTCCATGACATTTATTTTGAAACGAAGGGCTGAGAATCTGCGACAGCCCCTTTTAAGATGAAAAGGTAAAAATAAAATACAACGATTTGGCTCAGTGCAAATTCGAAAGTTCATCGCTTTCTACTGCCCTACTTGCCATATACTAAACGTTGTGTGCAAAAGCAGGGAAAGACTACAGATTAACTTTAAACGATATAAAATGAAAAACGGAATTATTTTGATTTTAGTAATTTCATTGTTTGGATGTAATTCTACAATTAATCAGAACGACTATTTAAGGAAAGTATCTGAAAATTTAGACCAAATTAAATCAGCATCATATTTTTCAACACAGGTATCTAGTGCTACAACCCTTAAATACCACACGGTTTAAAATCCGCCAAAACACCATTCAATTGGCTTCTTCCATCTTTCATTGTAATACTCAATGTAGTTGGTGATTTTTCTTTCCAAATTAGCAACCGAGTTAAATTGCCCATTGCGAATTACATGCTTCTGTAAGCGGCCAAACCAATTCTCTATTTGGTTCAACCAAGAGCAATGTTTTGGAGTATATTGAAATCTGATTTTATGGTCTTTATCCTCTAAAAATTCCATCCTAGTGCTACACCCCCTAAATTTAGCATGATTTTTTCTTGAATCACTGTATGGGAAGAAAAACATCTATTGTCATTGATCTGACGGAGCGAGAAGAGAGACTACTATTTAGAATTATTAATAGTGGGAAGACGCCTTC